>NZ_JBHXAY010000082.1:0-33782 GCF_042728775.1 Nocardia sp. NPDC060259 | reverse complement strand
CCCGGACTCCGTGGAGTCCGGGCGCTTTCGTCTGTGTGGGGTCAGCTCTTGGCGCTGCCGAGGCAGTAGGTGATCTTCGGGTCGTTGACCACGAGCACCGAGTCGGCGTCCTCGCCGCACAGCTGCTCGTCGACCTGACCGTCGATCCGGGACACGACCTTGAAGCTGGCGTCGGCGGCGGTGCACGGCACGAACTTGTAGCCGGTCATCATGCCCTCGTGGTAGCAGCTGCCCTGCTTGAAGTTCGGCGCCAGACACAGGAACGCGATGGTGCCGCCGTTGCCGAAGGTCTCCTCGTAGGAGGTGTAGTCCTCGTGGCAGTCGACCTTCTTGTCGTGCACCTGCACGACCTGGTACACGGCGTTCTCGGCCGAGCAGGCCACCGGCTCGGTGTCGGAGTCGACCACCGACGCGGAGATCACGTTGATGCAGTCACCGACCTTCGAGCGGGCGGTGTCGGACTTGCCCGCGTCCTGGGCCACCTCGGTGACCTTGTCCACGGCCGAGCAGCCCGCGGCACCGAGTGCCGTGACCGCGAGCAGTGCCAGCGCGAACCGCGAAACCATTCCCTTGCCGGTGAACGTCATGCGAACCTTCTTTCTGGAGAACCTCACCGCGGACCCTTCGGCGGTGATCGGCCTCGCCCACCCAACCCCACGCCCGTGCCCGGAGCATCCGGGAAACCACGGCATTTGCCCGCCGGTGGCCCGGGTTAGGCTCAGTCCGGGTCGATCCGGTTTGAGAGGGGTGCACGCGTGCTCGAACGCGCATTCGTCGGCCGGGCCGCTGAACTGTCCGCGCTGACCGCGACCTTCGCCGCGCCCGATGCCCCCTGGCTGTTGCTGGTGGAAGGACCCGCCGGGATCGGCAAGTCCCGCTTGGTCGCCCAGTTCGCCCAGTTCGCGCCGTGCCGGGTGTTCTCGGTCACCGGTGCCGAGGACGCGCGAACCCAACCGCGCTACCTCGCCGACGATCTCGTCGAACAACTCACCGACTCCGCTGTGGCTGCTGGGGGTTTCGACCCCGGCGCAGACGAGGCCGTGGGATCGGGCGTCGGTCCGGGCGGGCCCGTGGCACCGGTCGAAGATGCGGAGATCGGAGTGTCCGGAGCGGACGTCCTTGCCGATGCGGCCTTCGCCCGCCGGATGCGTCGTGCCCTCGGCGTCGTCGAGACGCTGCTCGTTGTCGACGACGTGCAGTGGTCCGATGCCGAATCGGTTCGGCTGCTGGCCTTTCTGATCCGGAATCGTCCCGCGGGCTTCCGGTTGCTTCTCGCATTCCGCGAGGGCGGCTGCCCGGCCTCGATCACCCGGCTGCTGCGGGTGCCACGCGTCCACTCGGCGCATATCCAGGTGCCGCCGTTCAGCGAAGCCGATGTGGACGGGCTGCTACCGGCGGAGAACCCGCGGCGGCGTGCCCGGCTGCTCAGCGCGTCCCATGGCAATCCGCTGTATTTGTCGCTCCTGGCCGAGCTGCCCGACCAGGAACTGGACCGGGCGCTGCGCGGCGAGAACCCCGATCCCGCGTCGAACGACTATGCGGCGCTGGACCGGACGATCCGCGCCGAACTGGCGCAGCTGTCCGGCATCGAACGGTCGGTCGCGCAAGCACTCGCGGTGTGCGGGGTGCCCCCCGACCTCGAACTGTTGTGCACAACAGTGGATCTTCCCGCGGCAACGGTGGCTGATGCGCTCGACAGGCTGGTCGCACGTGGTGTGGTCGGCGCGAGCGACGGTGCGGTGACCTTCGTTCATCCGCTGATCCGCACGGCCGCCTATCGACTGGCCGGGCAGGGCTGGCTGGCGCTGGCCCACCGCCGCGCCGCACTGGCCCTGCGTACCCGCGACGCGCCTATGCCCGCGCGTGCGGGGCAGCTCGAGCACGCCCTGCTCGGCCGTGACGAGGTTGCCGGTGCCGAACTGCGCTCGGCCGCCGAGCAAGTGCTCGCCGACGCACCGGCGTCGGCTGCGCGCTGGCTCGCGCTCGCGCACCGGATCGCCCCGTCGGCTACCGACCCACTCGCCGACGCGGTGGCCCTGGGCCGGGCGCTGTTGCTGGCGGGCGCGGCCGAGCGCGCGGCCGAAGCGCTCGACCCGGCCGCCGCGAAACCGGGCCCGCACCAGCTGGAAGCGCTGCTGCTGTCTGCCCGGTGCGCCCGCATGCTCGGCCGGGTCGATCACGCCAGGACCCTGCTCGCGACGGCCGCGACCCTGCCCCGTCGCGTCGGCGACGGTCCGGTCCAGCTGGAACTGGCCATCCTGGAATTGCAGGATCACCAGGATGCCGAGGGCCACGCCCGACTCAACGCCCTGTTCGGATCCGCCGAGATCGAGGACCCGGCGGTCCGTGCCGCCGCGACCGCACTGCGCTGCCTCGGCTTCGTCGCCGACGGCCAGATCCGGACCGCGGCCGACCTCTACCCCCAGTGTCACCAGGCCTTCGAGAACCTGACCGATGCCGGGTTCCGCGAGGTCGTCCACGCGATCCCCGCCCTGGGCTGGTGCGCGTACTTCCTCGACCACGATCGCGACGGCCTCGTCCATCTCGACCGCGCCATCCGGGTCAGCCACCGCTTCGGCCGCAGCTACGCCCTCGCCGAACTCCAGACCGTCCGCGCCTACTCCCTGGCCAAACTCGGCCGCCTCGACGCCGCGATCACCGCCGCCGACGACGCCACCGACGCCGCGACCACCTTCTACTACCCCGACCTGCTCGCCTTCGCCGGCGCGGTCAAGCTCCGCACCCTGCAACTCACCGCCCCCACCGACACGGCCACCACCCAGTGGCACGCCGTCGCCGCCCTCCCACGTCCCGTCATGCGCTGGTGGCGCCAGGTCGTCGACACCACCCTCGCCGAAACCGCCCGCACTCTCGGCCTCCCGCCGCAGGCCGTCCAGGCGCCCGATCTCCCGATCCCCGACGCTCCGGACCCGAGCATCCCGCCGCTCGGCACCCGCCCCGGCCCACTGCACCCGACCCACCTGGCCCGCGCCGCCCACGCCGCCGTCGCCGACGGCGACCTGAGGATGGCCGCCGCCCTGGTCACCCGAGCGGAAGCCGCTGCGCACACCCAATCCGCGGCTTCCGATGCCCGCGAAGTCGTTGCCACGGAGGGTGTTTCCGCCCCAGCGGATCCAACGCACGACGCTACGGGCACCACTCCCTCCCACACCGGGGGTCTGGGCAGCCAGATCGGGGCGGCGGCGCTGGCCAGAGCCGACTATGCCGCCGCCGTCGGTGACCTGGATACGGCAGCCGCATCGGCCGAGGCGGCGATGGCCGCGTTCACCAGGGCCGGGATGGTGGTGAACCGGGCGCAAGCCGAACTGGTCGCGGGCATCGTCGCGGGCCGCCGTGGCGACTTCGGCCTGGCCACGAGCCGATTCGCCGCGGCGCGCGCGGTGTTCGCCGCCGCGGGCGCACAGCGGCTGCTGGCCGAGACGACGACAGCACAGCGCAGCCTGGCAGGCAGTCAGCCGGTCGCCGCGACCAGCCTGACCAGACGCGAACGCGAAGTCGCCGAACTGGCGGCCAAGGGCCACGCGAACAAGGACATCGCCGCCCACCTCTACCTGAGTCCACGCACCGTCGAAGACCACCTCGGCCGCGTCCTGCGCAAGCTCGGTCTGACCAGCCGCGCCGGCATCGCGCGCAAGCTCGACGAACTCGACGAACCGGTGTCCACGCACCGAGGTTGACCGACGTCACCACACGCGGGCGACCCACTCCGCCCCGACCGCACTACGCTCGAAGTCATGACTTCCGCACCGCCCACCGTGACCGTCCGCCGGGTGACCACCACCCGCGCCGGTGGCTTCTCCGCCGCCCCGTACGACTCGTTCAACCTGGGCGATCACGTCGGCGACGATCCGGAAGCCGTGCGCCGCAATCGGATTCGCCTGGCCGAGGGCATCGGCCTCACACCGGACCGGCTGGTGTGGATGGAGCAGGTGCACGGACGCACTGTCGAGATCGTCGACGGACCGCGCACCGAACCGGTGCCGGTGACCGACGCGCTGGTCACGACCGTGCCGAACCTCGCCCTGGTGGTCCTCACCGCCGACTGCGTGCCGATCCTGCTCTCCGACGACGAGGCGGGCGTCATCGCCGCGGTCCACGCGGGCCGCATCGGCGCCAGGATCGGCATCGTGCCCCGGGTGCTCGAGGCGATGGTCTCGGTCGGCGCGCGCGTCGACCGGATCGGCGCCTTCCTCGGCCCCGCCGCGTCGGGCCGCCAGTACGAAGTCCCCGCGGCGATGCGCGCCGATGTCGAGGCCCACCTGCCCGGCAGCGCCACCACGACGGTCCGCAAGACCCCCGGCCTCGACCTGCGCGCAGGCATCAGCAGGCAGCTCACCGAGGCGGGCGTCGGCGGAATCGCGCTCGACCCGCGGTGCACCATCGAGGACAAAACCCTGTTCAGCCACCGCCGTGGCGCCCCGACCGGCCGCATCGCCGGCGTGATCTGGATGGACAGCCCCGCATGAGCGCTCAGCGCCCTCAGCCGGTAGCGCGCGTGACCACGCAGGAAGGTTCGGCATGACCTCGACCGCCGACCAGGACACCGCCCGCACCGCGGAATTGTCGGCCAGGCTCGACGGCCTGCTCGCGCGCATCGACGCCGCCGTCGCCGCCGCGGGCCGCCCGGCGGGCTCGGTCCGCCTGCTCCCGGTGACGAAGTTCTTTCCTGCCGCCGACGTCGACATCCTCTACCGCCTCGGCAGGCGCGAGTTCGGCGAGTCGCGCGAGCAGGAGGCCTCGGCCAAGGTCGACCAGCTGGCCTACGACGACATCGAGTGGCACATGATCGGCCGTTTACAACGGAACAAGGCGCGCGCGGTGGCGCGCTGGGCGCACACCGCGCACTCGGTCGACAGCGAACGACTGGCAAACGCGCTGGACCGGGCCGCACAGGACGCACTGGCAGCCGGTGAGCGTACCGCGCCCCTGCGTGTCCTGCTGCAGGTGAGCCTGGACGACGACCCCGGACGCGGGGGTGTCGCACCGGCCGATCTGCCCGCCCTGGCCGACCTCGTGGCGAAGGCCCCCGGCCTGGATCTGGCCGGTCTGATGGCGATTCCGCCCCTTGACGCCGCGACTGATGCGTCCTTTGCGAATCTTGCGACTTTGCACACTTCGCTGCTCGCGCAACACGCCGATGCCACCGAACTTTCTGCAGGTATGTCGGGTGATTTGGAAGTTGCGGTCGAACACGGTTCGACCTGTGTGCGTGTCGGTACCGCCCTGATGGGCGCGCGACCGATAACCTCGGCGTAGCAAAGAAACCTCATCAGTCACATTCGACACATACGATTGGGCCGACGAGGCGCTGAGCAAGAACTTCAACACCCGGCCGCCACCGGGGCCGAAGGAAGGTCGTCCAGATGAGCACGCTGCACAAGTTCAAGGCGTACTTCGGCATGGTTCCGCTCGACGAGTACGAAGACGATTACGTCGACGATCACGCCCCCCGCGGCGCCGAGGAGCGCGCAGGCCGCACCCGCCCGCGCAGCTACGACCGCTACGCCGAAGACCGTTACGGCTCCGACCGTTTCGAGGACGAGGCCGACGACTACCCGCAGCCGGCCTACAAGTCGGCTTACCAGGCGCGCCGTGACGATTACGTCGCCGACACCTATGCCGACGATCGCTACGAGGCGCCGCGGCGTCCGACCAGGATCGAGACCGCCCCGTCGTCGGGTCGCTCGTTCCGGGCGGGCGGTGTCGCACCCGGCATGCGCGGCTCCACCCGCGGAGCGCTCGCGGTCGATCCCGACGCCGAGGAGCGCAGGCTCGAGGAGCGCTTGCGCCCCGAGCCCGCGGCAGCGCGGCGGCCCGGGATCTTCGAGGACGGAGGTCCCTTGTCCAAGATCACCACGCTGCGTCCGAGGGACTACAGCGAGGCCAGGATCATCGGTGAGCGTTTCCGCGAGGGCAACCCGGTCATCATGGACCTGGTCGACCTGAGCAATGCCGATGCCAAACGGCTGGTCGATTTCGCGGCCGGGCTCGCGTTCGCGCTGCGCGGTTCGTTCGACAAGGTGGCGACCAAGGTGTTCCTGCTCTCACCGGCCGATGTCGACGTATCGGCGGAAGAGCGCCGCCGGATCGCCGAAAACGGCTTCTACAACCAGAAATAGACGCCACATCCGCAACATCGTGATGGCCGCCCGCGCACCGCGCGGCGCGGCCATTTTGCAAGCCGCCGATTTTGCGGCAGAGTGAAGCCGTGGCCCTGTTCGCGGTTCTGTACCTCGTGCTTTTCATCTTCTGGCTGTTGTTGATCAGCCGGGTGATCGTCGAGTTCATTCGCAGTTTCGCGCGCGATTGGCGCCCTACCGGTGTGGTGGTGATCCTGCTGGAAGTCATCTTCACGGTGACCGACCCGCCGGTGAAACTCCTGAGGCGGTTGATACCTCCTGTCAACCTCGGGGGTATTCGGCTCGATCTGTCGATAATGGTCCTGCTCTTCGTGGTGTTCATCCTGATGTCCATCGTGGGTAGGCTCGGGCAGCCCGTGACCTCCGTGTGACATACTGAATCGAGAAGACCGCTTGCTAGTTCTCCAAAAGACGCGTGAAGGGATCCTTCGATGCCGCTGACTCCCGCCGATGTGCATAACGTCGCGTTCAGCAAACCGCCGATCGGTAAGCGCGGCTACAACGAGGACGAGGTCGATGCCTTCCTGGATCTCGTCGAGCAGGAGCTCTCGCGCCTGATCGAGGAGAACGCCGACCTGCGCCAGCGGGTCGCCGAGCTCGACACCGAGCTGGCCGATGCCAAGAAGAACCGCGCATCCGCCCCGGTCAACGCCGTGAAGGCGCCGGTCCAGCAGGCTCCGCCGCCTGTCCCAGAACCTATCGCGCCACCGGTGCCCGCCGCGCCGCCCGCGCCGATGCCGGTCGCCGCGCCGGTCAGGGACAACTCCGGTCCCGACGCGAACATGCAGGCCGCGAAGGTGCTCACCCTGGCGCAGGAGATGGCCGACCGGCTCACCACCGACGCCAAGACCGAGGCCGAGGGACTGCTCTCGAACGCGCGGGCAAACTCCGAGCGACTGGTCGGCGACGCCCGCACCCGCTCGGAAGCGATGATCGCCGACGCGCGCCAGAAGTCCGACGCGATGCTGGCCGACGCGCAGAACCGCTCCGACACCCAGATCCGGCAGGCCAAGGACAAGGCCGAGGCGCTCACCGCCGACGCCGAGCGTCAGCACGCCGAGATCATGGCCACCATCACCCAGCAGCGCACGGTGCTGGAAAGCCGCATCGAGCAGCTGAAGACCTTCGAGCGCGAGTACCGCGTGCGGCTGAAGTCGTACCTGGAGTCGCAGCTGGAGGAGCTGGAGAACCGCGGGTCGGCCGTTCCGGTCGACGGTGGCGAGTTCGCCGGCGAAACCAACGGTTCTGCCAACAGTCTGGCTCCCGCCTCCTTCGCCAAGGGCGGCAAGTAAACTGAACCCGGATCGCGCGGCACGCCGCGTGATCCGGGAACGCCCAGCTTTCATCGGGCTGCTCGGGTTTCTTGGGAGTCAGCATGCTCGTCTTGACGCTCGTCCTCGCGGCAATCGGTTTCGGTCTGCTCGTCGCGGCGCTCGCCACCGGTTCGGTGCTGTGGGCCTGGGGGTGCATTCTGATCTGCATGATCGGTGCCGCCACGCTGCTGGTGAGCGCGCTGGCCTCGCGAAAACCCGAGAACGACCCGGTCCGGCCCGGACGGCACCACGCGCAGCGTGCCGAGTGGCGCGGCCGGCGGGACTGACCGCGGAATATTCGCTGGACGGTCCCCGCTAGAATCGAAGAACACACGGCACTGATCCGGCCATCACCGGGGAGCCTTCGGAAGAACGGCGCTCGCGCTCAGTAGAACCGAACGGGTGAGCCCGTCACAGCTCACACAACGAGAGGCCCGCACCGCTTCCCACCAGGGGCGGAACGGGCAAACGGGGTGGTACCGCGGTACGGCGCACCGGCGCCGGCATCGTCCCCGTGCCCAGGATTCGCGCCGACGGCGCGGCGGCACGAGGAGCAGATCCGCGATGGCGGACGAGACAACCACCGGTGCATACCCCCGGGTCGACTTCGGCGCCGGTTCCGGCGCGTCGTTCCCGGAACTCGAACAGCAGGTGCTCGACTACTGGGCCGGCGACGACACCTTCCGCGCCAGCCTGCGCAACCGGGACGGCAACGACGAGTTCGTCTTCTACGACGGCCCGCCCTTCGCCAACGGTCTGCCGCACTACGGCCACCTGCTCACCGGCTACGTCAAGGACCTGATCCCGCGCTTCCAGACCATGCGCGGCAAGCTGGTCGACCGCCGCTTCGGCTGGGACACCCACGGCCTGCCCGCCGAGATCGAGGCCGAGAAGCAGCTCGGCATCACCGACAAGGCGCAGATCGACGAGATGGGGCTGGCCGAGTTCAACGCCGCCTGTAAGTCCTCGGTGCTGCGCTACACCGGCGAGTGGCGTGACTACGTCACCCGCCAGGCACGCTGGGTCGACTTCGACAACGACTACAAGACCCTCGATCTCGACTTCATGGAGTCGGTGATGTGGGCGTTCAAGTCGCTCTACGACAAGGGCCTGATCTACCAGGGCTTCCGGGTGCTGCCCTACAGCTGGTACGAGCAGACGCCGCTGTCGAACCAGGAGACCCGCCTCGACGACGCCTACAAGATGCGCCAGGACCCGGCGGTCACCGTCGACATGCAGCTGGTGGTCCCGGCCGAGCATCCCCTCGCCGCGCTCGACGGCGCGAACGCGCTGATCTGGACGACCACGCCGTGGACCCTGCCGTCCAACCTGGCGATCGCGGTGCACCCCGACGTGCGGTACGTGCACGTGCGCGGCGCCGACGACAAGCGCTATCTGCTTGCGGCCGAACGCGTCTCGCACTACGCCCGTGAGTTCGGCGACGAGCCGGAGGTGCTCGGCGAGTACGATGGCGCGGCCCTGGCCGACCTGTCCTACCGCCCGCCGTTCGACTTCTTCGTCGGCCACCCGCACGCGCACCGCGTGCTCACCGCCGACTACGTCACCACCGACTCCGGCACCGGAATCGTCCACCTCGCACCGGCTTTCGGTGAGGAGGATATGGACGTGGCCGCGGCCAACGGCATCGAGATCGTCCAGCCGCTCGACCCGGCGGGCAAATTCACCTCGATGGTGCCGCCGTACGAGGGCCTGATGGTCTTCGACGCCAACCCGGTGATCATCAAGGACCTCAAGGCCGCGGGAAAGCTGTTGCGGCACGAGACGATCGAGCACTCCTACCCGCACAGCTGGCGTTCCGGCCAGCCGCTGATCTACATGGCCGTGCCGTCCTGGTTCGTCGCCGTCACCCAGTTCCGCGACCGGATGGTCGAGCTGAACAAGCAGATCAGCTGGGTGCCCGAGCACATCCGCGACGGTCAGTTCGGCAAGTGGCTCGAAGGCGCGCGCGACTGGAACATCAGCCGTAACCGCTACTGGGGCAGCCCGATCCCGGTGTGGGTCTCCGACGACCCGGCCTACCCGCGCGTCGACGTCTACGGTTCGCTCGACGAGCTGGAGGCCGACTTCGGCGTGCGCCCGCAGGATCTGCACCGGCCCTACATCGACGACCTCACCCGGCCCAATCCCGACGACCCGACCGGGAACTCGACCATGCGCCGGGTGCCCGAGGTGCTCGACTGCTGGTTCGAGTCGGGCTCGATGCCCTATGCCCAGGTGCACTACCCGTTCGAGAACAAGGAGTGGTTCGACAGCCACTTCCCCGGCGATTTCATCGTCGAGTACAACGGGCAGACCCGCGGCTGGTTCTACACGCTGCATGTCCTGTCGACCGCGCTGTTCGACTCGCCGTCGTTCAAAACCGTTGCCGCGCACGGCATCGTGCTCGGTGACGACGGGCTGAAGATGTCGAAGTCGAAGGGCAACTACCCCGACGTCAACGAGGTCTTCGACCGCGACGGCTCCGACGCGATGCGCTGGTTCCTGATGAGCTCGCCGATCCTGCGCGGCGGCAACCTCATCGTCACCGAGCGCGGCATCCGCGAAGGTGTCAGCCACGCGCTGCGTCCGCTGTGGAACGCGTGGACCTTCCTGCAGCTCTACGCCTCCAAGCCCGGACAGTGGCGCACGGATTCGCCGAATGTGCTCGACCGGTACATCCTGGCCAAGCTCGCGGTCACCCGTGACGTGATCACCGAGGCGCTCGAGACCTACGACATCGCCGGCGCCGCCGACGAGCTGCGCTCCTTCGCCGACGCGCTCACCAACTGGTATGTGCGCCGGTCGCGGTCGCGGTTCTGGTCCGAGGACCGCGACGCGGTGGACACGCTGCACACGGTGCTCGAGGTGGTCACCCGCCTGGCCGCGCCGCTGCTGCCGCTGATCAGCGAGGTCATCTGGCGTGGGCTCACCGGCGAGCGCTCGGTGCACCTGACCGACTGGCCTGCCGAGACCGAGCTGCCGCACGATCCCGAACTCGTCGCCGCCATGGACGAGGTGCGCGTGGTCTGCTCCACCGTGCTGAGCCTGCGCAAGGCGCAGAACCTGCGGGTGCGGCTGCCGCTGGCCGAGGTCACCATCGCCGCGGCCGACGCCGAGCGGCTCGCGCCGTTCACCGCGCTGATCGCCGACGAGGTCAACGTCAAGAAGGTCGACCTGACCACCGACGTCGCCGTGCACGGCCGGTTCGAGCTGGCCGTGAACGCGCGTGCCGCCGGTCCGCGCCTCGGCAAGCAGGTGCAGACGGTGATCAAGGCCGTCAAGGCGGGGGAGTGGACGGAGTCGACCGACGGTGTCGTCACCGCCGCCGGGATCACCCTGCTGCCCGAGGAATACACCCAGCGTCTGGTGGCCGCCGAACCCGAGTCCACCGCCGCCCTGCCGGGCAATGCCGGTCTGGTGGTGCTGAACTCGGTGGTCACCGAGGAGCTGGAGGCCGAGGGCTGGGCCCGCGACCTCATCCGCGACCTGCAGGAGACCCGCAAGTCACAGGGCCTCGATGTGTCGGACCGCATCAGCGTGGTCCTGGACGTGCCCGCCGAACGGGCCGAGTGGGCCCAGACCCACCGCGACCTGATCGCCGGGGAGATCCTGGCCACCACACTGACGTTCGGTGCGGCGGGCCCGGATGCCGCCGAGCTCACCGGCGGAGTGCGGGCTTCGGTCAGCAAGGCCTAGATCGCCGGAGAAAGGGGCGGGGCCGGATACGGTCCCGCCCCTTTCTCGCGGTCATGGTGTCGGCCCCTCGGCCGGGTCGAATCGACTGCGGCACACTCGGATTCGCAGGCTCGATCACTCGGCGACACGCTCGATGCTGAGAAGTTGCTGAAATGTGGGACATTCACCGGACCGTCGGGCACAATCTGACGCGTTGCTGCTGATGCGCATGGAACACGCTCAGGTGACAGTGACTGCTCGTGATGATTGTCCTGTGGAAACGGTGTCGCGCCGGGAGCGAGTCATCCCCGGCGCGCCACCGGATCAGCGGGTCGGTCAGGCGGTGCCGCCCGATAGCCGACCAGCTGTCATGGCCGAAACGCGAACGCCTAGTCGACCAGCTGGCGCAGCAGCGGCCCGTACTCGGGATGAGCCAGCGCCGAGGCGAACTGCGCGACCAGGTAGTCGGCCGGGTTGCCGGTGTCGTACCAGCGGCCCTGGATGACCTGCCCGTACACCGCGTGCTTGGCGGCGTAGTTGTTGATCGCGTCGGTCAGGTACACCTCGCCGGTCTGGTGGGTGTACCAGTTGTCGGTCTGCACCTGCAGCTCGTCGATGATGCCCGGCGTCACCACGTACCCGCCGATCGCCGCGTAGGCCGACGGCGCGTCCTCGGGCTTGGGCTTCTCCATCAGGCCGGAGATGCGCAGCAGCCCGTCGTCGAGGTCCTCGCGCACCACGGGCACGCCGTAGCGCTGCGACTCGCCCGGCGCCATCGGCATCAGCGCGAGCACCGGGCAGCCGGTGGACTCGTAGGCGGTGATGAGCTGCTGGGCGCGCGGCACTGTGGCGACGAACACATCGTCGGGCCACAGCACCAGCATCGGCTCGTCGCCCAGGTTCCGGGCGGCATTGAGCACGGGCGTGCCGTTGCCGTATGGACCGTGCTGGTCGAGATAGGTGATGTGACCGGCGCGCGAGAGCTCACCGACCTCTTCCACCGCGTCGGCGTAGGCGGACTTGCCGTCGGCGCGCAGCTGCGCGACCAGTGCCGGGTTCGGGCGGAAGTGATCCTGGATCAGCGACTTGCCGCTGCTCACGACGATGGTGATGTCGGTGATCCCGGAGGAGACCAGCTCGCGCACGGTGTGCTCGATGACCGGCTTGTCGCCGACCGGCAGCATCTCCTTCGGCGTCGCCTTGGTCAGCGGAAGCAGCCGGGAGCCAATTCCCGCAGCCGGAATGACAGCCTTGCGGATCTTCATCCACCGATCATCACATACCGGGCTGGGTGATCGCTGTGTCACGGCTGTCAACCGGCTGCCGAATCTGTCGGCGGTCCCGCGTAGATTGCGGGCGTGAGGACCGACGCCACCGCCACCGCAGGCGTCCCGGCCAGGGCCGATGCGGCGGTCACCGCCCGCCGCTGGGTGCTGCACATCGATATGGACGCGTTCTTCGCCTCGGCCGAGCAGTTGACCCGGCCGACCCTGCGTGGCAGGCCCGTTCTGGTGGGCGGTGCGGGTCAGCGCGGTGTCGTCGCGGGCGCCAGCTACGAGGCCAGGGTCTACGGCGCGCGCTCGGCCATGCCGATGCATCAGGCCCGGCGCTTGATCGGCGTGTCGGCGGTCGTGGTGCCGCCGCGTGGCGCGGTGTATTCGGCGCTCAGCGCCCAGGTGTTCGACACGCTCCGCGGTCGCATTCCGGTGCTGGAGACCCTGTCGTTCGACGAGGCCTTCGCCGAACCCGCCGAGCTGGCCGGTGCGAGCGTGGCGCGGGTCGAGGAGTACTGCGCGATGCTGCGCGAACTGGTCAACGCGCGCACCGGACTCACCGCCTCGATCGGCGCAGGCACCGGCAAGCAACTCGCCAAGATCGGCTCCGGCCTGGCCAAACCCGACGGTATGCGGGTGATCTCCCCGACGGAACAGGGCGGACTGCTCGCCGGGCTGCCGGTACGCAAACTGTGGGGGATCGGCCCGGTCGCCGAGAGCAGGCTGCGCAGCCTCGGCATCGAGACCGTCGGCGCGTTCGCGGCGCTGCCGGAATCCGAGGCCGCCTCGATCCTGGGCGGCAGCATGGGCGCCGCGCTGCACCGGCTCGCCCGCGGCATCGACGACCGCCCGGTCACCGAGCGCGCCGAGGCCAAGCAGATCAGCGCCGAGAACACCTACGAACGCGACATCGTCACCCTGCCCGACCTGCGTACCGCCATCACCGCCATGGCGGCCTCCGCGCACCGCAGGCTCGAACACGACGGCCGGGCGGCCCGCACCGTGGTGCTCAAACTCAAGAAGTCCGATATGAGCATCGTGACCAGGTCGTTCACCCTGCCCTACGCCACCGCCGACCTCGCCACCCTGTCCGCGGCCGCGCAACGATCCGCGATCGATCCGACCGAACTCGGCCCGATCCGGCTGGTCGGCGTCGGCTACGGCGGACTGTCGCTGGTGCGCCAGGAATCACTGTTCCCCGAACTCGACCAGGCAGTGCCGCAAGACCTCGTCGCAGAGGGGGTCGAAGACACCACGCCGCCCCCCGACGAGCACAACCCTCCTGCCGGACACTGGTTTCCGGGCATGGACGTCAGCCACCCCGAATTCGGGCACGGCTGGGTCCAGGGCGCGGGCTACGGCGTGGTGACCGTCCGCTTCGAGACGAGCTCGACAGGCCCGGGCCCGGCACGGACGTTTCCAGCCGACGACGAGCGCCTGACACGGGCCGACCCGCTCGCCAGCCTCTCCTGAGTATTGACGTCCTCCCCGCCCCGAAGGGTAGGCATTCCGGCCTGCACGGGCTGCGCCGCGCTTCCGGTGGGTTCCTGCTTCACCGCCGGTCGCGCACCCGAGGGCACGTCTGACACCAGCTCCACAGGCGTTGGTCTGTCCGCACGCCCTGCGGCCAGAATATTGATCGCGGCGTTCAGATCCCGATCGTGAGTGCTGCCACAAACACACGTCCACGAGCGGACATGCAACGGCTTCACACCGCTCGATACACCACACAATGCACACAGCTGCGACGACGGAAACCAGCGATCCACTCTGCCGAAGACCCGCCCATATCGAGCCGCTTTCTCTTCTGACATACGGGTGAACATGCCCCACCCGGCATCGTGAACCGACTTCGCCAATCGAGTTCGCGCCAAACCTTTGACGCACAAGTCCTCGACGTACACCGCTTGGTTGTCGCGGATGATCGCCGTGGACTTGTCGTGGGCTCGACCTCGACCACGAAGGAAGCGAAGTATCTGCCCGACGCGTCCTTGATCACGGTCACACTCGACGGATCCGACGGCAGCGCCCGTGACCAGCGCACCGAAACATCGCCGATCTTCGGCAGCCTCAGCTTCCGGCATGAGGTCACCGTGAACCTGGCATTGCGCGTGAACCGGATCGATTGCCGATTGTCCTTGCGGGACCGGTACTTCGGTGGCGCCACCCGCGCACCCTTAAGTTGTATCGCAGCTGCACAGTCGGACAATACCGTTGGGCTATGACAGAAGATGCGGATGTCCGCACCGGCCTGTAGAGCGGCCCGTCGGTGGATCTCCGGTAGCCTCGGCTACCGCGATGGAACTCCCACCTCGAACGCAAAGGACGAGCAGTTGAAGCTTCGTACGACCGGACGTGTCGCGATCGCCGGACTGGCCGTGGTCGCCGCCCTCGGGCTGAGCGCGTGCAGCGACGACAAGGGTGACAAGCCCGCCGCCAAGACCACCACCAGCGTCAAGGCCACGGCCACAGCCGCCGCGGAACTGCCCCCGGTGCCGACTGTGGAGGAGCTCAATGCGCAGCTGAACACCGCGCTGGATCCCTCGGTCCCGAACGAGGAGAAGACGGACTTCGTGCAGGGTGGTTCGGCCGATCCCGAGCTGCCGAACCGGTTGGCGCAGGCGGCCAAGGACGCCAATGTGCAGGTGCAGGTCACCGAGGTGACCTCCTTCGGTGAGAGCGTCAACGCCAAGGCCAACTTCACCGTCAACGGTCAGACCAATGTCGTCGACGTGCCGTTCGTGGCCGAGGACGGCAAGTGGAAGGTGCAGAAGTCGTGGGCCTGCGGCATGCTGACCAACCTGGGTCAGCAGTCGGTCGCCTGCGCCTGAGTTACCGACCCGAAAGCCCACGCCTTCGGCAGGGGCTTTCGGGCACCGGGCCGTGGGTGACCAGCACGTGTTTCGACCGCCGCGGTCCGCGCCGCTACTATCGGGCCCCGTGGTAGAGACGATCGTGCGGCAGGGGCATCCGCCCAAGGATGCTTCGGAGCCCGCACGACGGGCCCGGCTCGGCGGGTGGGCGCGCATCGTTGCTCTCGTCGCCGCCCTCGTCGGCGTGCTGAGCGCGATCGCCATCCCGTTCCTGCCGGTCCGGGTCGATACCGCCACGGTGTCCTGGCCGCAGCGTGGCACGACCACCTCGATCGAATCCCCGCTGGTCGCCTACGCTCCCGCGGCGCTGTCGGCCACCGTGCCGTGCGCCGCGCTGAGCACGCTCGCCGAGAGCGGCGGCGTCGCCGTGGCGACGATTCCGCACCAGTCGGCCGACATGGAGAAGTACGGCTTCGTCGTCAAGGTCGTCGCCGACACTCCCGACCGGCCCGGCCGCGTCGATGTGGTGTCGCGCTCGACACTGCTGTGGACGGCGCCACTCGCCGACGTGCTCGGCAACACCTGCGCGATCTCCGTCGCGATCTCGCCGCAGGAAGCCGCCGTCACCGCGACGGGTCTCGGTGCGTCCGGCGCGACCGTGCCCGCCGATCTGCGACCCCAGGTGGTCGGCGTCTTCAGCGAGCTGACCGGGGCACCGCCCGCCGACCTGGCGGTGCAGGTGGTGGCCGATTCCCGCTACACGACCTCGCCGACCTGGATCAAGCTCGCCGCGATCGTGCTGTGCCTGCTCGCGACCGCGCTGTCGCTGTTCGCCCTGCACCGGCTGGACGCGCTCGACGGCCGCTCGGCCCGCCGGTTCCTGCCGCAGCGCTGGTGGCGGCTGCGGCCGGTCGACTGGCTGGTGTTCGCCGTCCTGGTCGTGTGGCATTTCATCGGCGCCAACACCTCCGACGACGGCTACATCCTCGGCATGGCCAGGGGCGCCCGCAGTTCCGGCACCATGTCGAACTACTACCGCTGGTTCAGCGTCGACGAGGGCCCGTTCTACACGCCCTACACCGACATCATCGGCTGGATCACCCATATCTCCGCCGTCAGCCCGCTGGTCCGCCTGCCCGCCCTCGGCGCCGGCCTGCTCACCTGGTGGCTGATCAGCCGGGAAGTGCTGCCCAGGCTCGGCGTGGCGGTGGGCCGTCAGCGCGTCGCGACCTGGACCGCGGCGCTGGTGTTCCTGGCCTTCTGGCTGCCCTACAACAACGGCCTGCGCGCGGAATTCGTGGTCGCGCTCGGCGTGCTGGTCACCTGGGTCTCGGTCGAACGCGCCATCGCGACCCGGCGGCTGCTGCCCTTCGCCGTCGCGGTGATCGTCGCCGCGTTCACCCTCACCGGCGCGCCGTCGGGCCTGATCTGCCTTGGCGCGCTCGTGGCAGGCGCGCGCGTCGTCACCGCGGTCATCGTGCAGCGCGCGAAGTCGGTCGGCTATCTCGCGCTGCTGCTGCCGATCCTGGCGGCGGGCACGGTGGTGCTGACCGTGGTGTTCGCCGACCGGACTTTGGCCGGCGTGCTGGAGATGTTCGAGGTGCACGGCAAGATCGGGCCGGGGGAGTCCTGGTTCTTCGAGTTCCTGCGCTATCAGTACCTGCTGCAACTCAATGCCGACGGCTGGCTGACCCGGCGCTTCGGCGTGTTCGCCATGCTGCTCGGCCTGGTCGTGTGCACCGCGGTCATGCTGCGCCGCGGCGGGCACATCCCCGGCACCGCGGTCGGCCCGACCCGGCGCATGCTCGGTATCACCCTGGCCGCCATGGTGCTGATGATGTTCTCGCCGACCAAGTGGACCCACCAGTTCGGTGTATTCGCCGGTCTGGCCACCTGTGTCGCCGCGGTGACCGCGGTCGCGGTGAGCTCGGATGTGCTGCGGCCGTTGCGTAATCGCGCGCTGTTCGCCGCCGCGGTCTTCTTCGCCATGGCCATGACCTTCGTCGGCGCCAACGGGTATTGGTATGTGTCCTCGTGGGGAATTCCCTGGTGGGACAAGCCGCCGACCGTCGCGGGTTTCGGCCTGTCGACCGTGTTCGCCGGCCTGACCTTCCTGGCACTCGCCGTCGCCGCGTGGTTCCACATCCATCCGAACCCGAAGCCACGGGCGGGACGACTGGCGGCGGTGCCGGTCCTCGCGGTCGCGGCCGCGCTGATGGTGCTGTTCGAACTGGCCTCCTTCGCGAAAGCCACGATCGCCCAGTACCCCGCCTACTCGGTGGCCAGCTCCAACTTCGACGCCGCGTTCGCGGGCGGGTGCGGCATGGCCGACGAGGTCCTCGTCGAGACCGACCCGAACGCGTCCATGCTCGCCCCGCTGACCGGCGATGTCGCCACCACGATGGCGGGCGCCGGCTCGACCGGCTTCCGCCCCGACGGCGTCGCACCCGTGCTGACCTCCGACGAGGTGGAATCGACCACGGGACAGGCGAATTCGGTGTCCGACGACCCGGACGAGCTGCGTGACGCCTCGACCTCCGCCGGTTCCGAATCCCGGCAGGGCTCACTGCAGCTCCCGTTCGGGCTCGACCCGGCGACGACCCCCGTGCTCGGCAGCTACCGTTCCGGCGCACAGGAACCCGCCGCGCTGACCACCGGCTGGTTCCGCCTGCCCGACGGCCCGCGCGGCCCGCTGCTCGCGGTCTCGGTGGCGGGCAGGATCCGGTCGGTCGACGCCGACGGCATCGTGCACCCCGGTCAGGAACTCCTCGTCGAATACGGCACCGCGGCCCCCGACGGCACGGTCACCGTGACCGGCCAGGTCATGCCGATCGACATCGGCCCCGCCCCGACCTGGCGCAACCTGCGCGTCCCGCTCGACCAGCTCCCCGCCGACACCGGCGTCGTCCGGCTCGTCGCCCAGGACAAGGATCTCGGCCCCGACCAGTGGCTGGCGGTCACCCCGCCGCGCATGCCGCAGACCACCACGCTCAACGCGCTCGTCGGCCGCGATACCCCGGTGCTGCTGGATTGGGCTGTGGGCCTGCACTTCCCGTGCCAGAACCACCTGCCCACCTACAACGGAATCTCGGCCCTGCCCGAATACCGCATCCTGCCCGACCGCAACGGCGCCACCATCACAAACCTGTGGCAGGGCCACGACGGTGGCGGCCCGCTCGGCTGGACCCAGCTCCTGTTCACGGCCCGCACCCTGCCGACCTACCTGAACAACGACTGGGACCGGGACTGGGGCTCGATCGAGCAGTACCTGCCCTTGGACAACGGCGCGGTGCCCGCGAATCCGACGGTCGACTCCGACAATCGGTGGGGGACATGGACTCCGGGGCCGATCATCACGGCCTGGTAAGCCCTACCTGTGCGATCGAACGCGCGCGCTGTCAGCATGCGCTGAGCGTTCAGCAATCGCTCCGATGGTCCAGATTTCGACCGATCGGGGGATGGTGAACGTTCAGCGCGGCGACCGACCGGCCTGGTCAGGGGGCGTATGCGGCGATGCGCTGTGCCAGATCGGGCAGGTCCGCGCCGGTCAGGCCGGGGTAGCCGTGCAGCATGGCCCGCCACCTGGCCGGGACGGCGGAGGCGCCCCAGCGCGCGCCGAGCAGGCCACCCGCGATGGCGGCCGTGGTGTCGGTGTCGTTGCCCGCGCGGACACAGGCTTCCAGTGCGCGGGGCAGATGCTCCGGCGTCGACTGGTCGGTCGTGGTGATCGCCCACCAGGCGGTCTGCAGGGCGTGCACCACCCAGCCGTTGTTCGGGAAGTCGTCGGGCGTACCGTGCTCCGCCTCGTCAAGGCGCTCGGTCCAATAGGCCGATTGCGCTGAGCCGCCGACGTATTCGCGCACCCCACCGAAGTCGGCGTTCAGCACGGCATGCCGCACCGCGTATGTCCAGATCTTGCACGCCTCGACGGCATGCTCGTCGTCATGCGTGAGCATCCCGACCCGCCCCGCCGCCGCCACACATTCGTCCGCGTCGTCGAGATAGGCGAGCGCCACCGGCGCGGTCCGCATCAACGACCCGTTCCCACCGGTCCGCCCGGTCAGCGACATCGCCACCACCTGCATATCCAGCGCGGAAGAAGGCCTGGCGGACAACACCTTCCAGGTCTGATTCCCGATATCCGGCGGCTTGGAGTCGAACCACGCGACAAACCCCGCCGCCACCGCATCCAGATCGATCCCAGGCCCGTTCACCGCCGCCAACACGATCGCCAACGCCATCGACGTATCGTCGGTCCACTCACCCGGCGCCCACTCGAACGGCCCACCCCCGACCATATCGATCACCACCGCGGACCCCGGCTTGGTGAACTCATACCCCGCCCCCAACGCATCCCCCGCGGCCCCACCGACCAGCACACCCGCCACTCGATCCGAAAACCCCGCGTCCTGCACAGACCCACCCCTCTCGGGCGCCCACTCTCCGATTGTCCAGCAGTCGACCCTACCGGTCGGAATGTGAGATACCCCAAGCTTTCGCCCCCAGGCGCGCCCGCTTTCTGCCCACTGCCGCCGCGGACCAATCGAGGTCCCGACGTCGTTTCGACGCTTGAACTGCGACCGCCTCAGCGCGTGGCGACTTCGCCGACTGGTTCGGCGATCGAGCCTGCGCGCCGTGCCCGGCGGGCGCGGCGGAGGGCGTCGGTGGTGAAGATGACAAGGGCGGCCCAGATCAGGGCGAAACCCGCCCAGCGGGAGGCGGGCATCGGTTCGTGCATGACGGCGACGCCCCAGGCCATCTGCATACCCGGGGTGAGGTACTGCAGGATGCCCATCATCGAGAGGGGGACGCGCTGGGCCGCGACGGCGAACAACAGCAGCGGGACGAGGGTGACCGGCCCGGTGGCCAGCATCAGGCCGAAATGGGCTGGGCTGGAGGTGAACTCGCTGCGGCCGGTGGCCAGCAGCACGATCAGGAAGGCCAGGGCGAACGGGACGGCGACGATGCCCTCGGCCGCGATGCCACGCAGCGCGTCGAGCCGGATCACCTTCTTCACCAGGCCGTAGGTGGCGAACGAGCCGGCCAGGATCAGGGCGATCACCGGTGGTCGGCCGTAGTCGACGGTCAGCACGACCACCGCGAGCGCGCCGAGCCCCAGCGCCACCCACTGCGCTCTGGTGAGCTTCTCCCGGAACAGTGCCACCCCGATGGCGACCGTCACGAGCGGATTGATGAAGTAGCCCAGCGCGCACTCCACGATGTGACCGGTGGTGACGCCGAAGACGTACACACCCCAGTTCAGCGACAGCGCCGCGGAGGCGATCGCCGCCATCCGCCAGGTCCTGGCGTCGATCCCGCGCAGTCCTCGCAGCCGCCCGGTCACCGTGAGCAGCAGCAACACCACCGCCAGCGTCCAGATGATCCGCTGCGCCACCACTTCGGCAGGCGAGGCGAAGGCAAGCAGTCCGAAGAAGGCGGCGAACAATCCCCAGATCAGATAGGCGCTTGTTCCGAAGACGACACCGGGCGGGGACGAGCTGCGCTGCATTCATCCCATGTTACGACTGACGTAGCCTGACGAGCATGTCCATTTCCGTGCAGGAGCCCGCGGCGACCGGGCTCACCGCAGCACAGGTCGAACAACGCCGCCGCGACGGGCGCACCAACGATGTGCCGGCCAGAGCCAGCCGGTCGGTGCGCGACATCGTCCGCGCGAACGTGTTCACCCGCATCAATGCCATTCTCGGTGTGCTGTTCCTGCTGGTGATGTCCACCGGCTCGATCATCGACGGCATGTTCGGCCTGCTCATCGTGGCCAACAGCGCGGTCGGCATCATCCAGGAGATCAGAGCCAAACGGACCCTGGATCAGCTGGCGATCGTCAGCCAGGCCAAGCCGACGGTCCGCCGCGACGGCGTCGCCGAGCAGATCGCGCCGGGCGAGGTGGTGCTCGACGATCTGATCGAGCTCGGCCCGGGCGACCAGATCGTCGTCGATGGTGAGGTGGAGGAAGCCGCGGCGCTCGAGATCGACGAGTCGCTGCTCACCGGCGAGGCCGACCCGATCGACAAGGGTGTCGGCGCCCCGGTGATGTCGGGCAGCTTCGTGGTGTCGGGTTCGGGCGCCTACCGCGCGACCAAGGTCGGCAAGGACGCCTACGCGGCGAAACTGGCCGAGGAGGCCAGCAAGTTCACCCTGGTGCATTCGGAGCTGCGCTCCGGCATCGACAAGATCCTCAAGTTCATCACCTACCTGCTGATCCCGGCGGGCGCGCTGAGCATCTACAACCAGCTGGTCTCCAGCAAAGAGTCCTGGCGGCCCGCGGTCTCGGGCATGGTCGCCGCGCTGGTGCCGATGGTGCCAGAGGGTCTGGTGCTGATGACCTCGATCGCGTTCGCGGTCGGCGTGGTGCGCCTGGGCAAACGCAACTGCCTGGTGCAGGAACTGCCCGCGATCGAGGGCCTGGCCCGCGTCGACGTGGTGTGTGCCGACAAGACCGGCACCCTCACCGAGAACGGCATGCGCCTGTCGCACATCGAACCGCTCGGCGCGTTCGACGAAGCTCAGGTGCGCCGGGCGCTGGCCGCCCTCGCGAGCGACGACCCGCGCCCCAATGCCAGCGTGCAGGCCATCGCCGAAGCCTTGCCGGACCCGCCGGGCTGGTCGCAGACCGCCATCGCCCCGTTCTCCTCGGCCAAGAAGTGGAGTGGCATCTCCTATGGCGCCCAGGGTGATTGGCTGCTCGGCGCGCCCGATGTCCTGCTCGATCCCACCTCCGCCGACGCGGAGCATGCCGAACAGCTCGGCTCGTCGGGCCTGCGCGTGCTGCTGCTGGCCAGGAGTGACCGCCCGGTCGATTCCGGCGACGCCCCCGGCCGGGTCGAGCCCGCCGCGCTGGTCGTGCTCGAGCAGAAGGTGCGCCCCGACGCCAAGGGAACCCTCGAATACTTCGCGAGCCAGCATGTCTCGATCAAGGTGATCTCCGGCGACAATGCCGTCTCGGTCGGCGCGGTCGCCTCCTCGCTCGACCTGCCCGGCGGCGACCATCCCGTCGACGCGCGCACCCTGCCCGAGGACCGCGAGGAACTGGCCGACGTCCTCGACCGCGACACCACCTTCGGCCGCGTCCGCCCCGACCAGAAGCGCGCCATGGTCGGCGCGCTGCAATCACGCGGACACACCGTCGCGATGACCGGTGACGGCGTCAACGACGTCCTCGCCCTCAAGGACGCCGACATCGGCGTCGCGATGGGCGCGGGCAGCCCGGCGACCCGTGCGGTGGCCCAGATCGTGTTGCTGGACAACAAGTTCGCGACGCTGCCGTATGTGGTGGGCGAGGGCCGCCGGGTGATCGGCAATATCGAGCGCGTCTCGAATCTGTTCCTCACCAAGACCGTGTACTCGGTGCTGCTGGCGTTCCTGGTCGGCCTGGCCGGTGTCGGTTCGCAGATCTTCGGCTACGACCCGATCGGCTATCCGTTCCTGCCGCGCCACGTCACGATCGCGGCCTGGTTCACCATCGGCATCCCGGCGTTCGTCCTGTCGCTGGCGCCCAACAACGAGCGCGCCCGCACGGGGTTCGTCGGCCGGGTGATGCGCCTGGCGGTGCCATCGGGTGTGGTGATCGGCGTCGCGACGTTCGTCGCCTACCTGATCGCCTACGCCGGTCCGGAAGCCTCGGAGACGCAGAAGGTCCAGGCGGGCACCACCGCGCTGATCACGCTGATCATGATCGCGGTGTGGGTGCTCGCGCTGGTGGCCCGTCCGTATGTGTGGTGGAAGGTGGTGCTGATCGCGGTGTCGGTGTTCGCCTACATCGCGCTGTTCACGATTCCGTTCACCCGCGAGTTCTTCAAACTCGACCCGTCGAACCTGCGGCTGACGCTGGCCGCGTTCGTATGCGGCGCGGTGGGCATCGTGCTGGTCGAGCTGGCGTGGTGGGTGCAGTCGCGGCTGTCCGGCAACACCGGCAAGTTCGTTCCCGCGGTCGGGGCCCAGGGCGCGTGACCCACCGCTGACCAGGCCGGGTCCGCCTCGAGAACCCTTGTGCCCGACGAACATTCGGTGTTGGAGTACCTTTGCGCACTATGGAGGTATTGCTGCACCAGATCGACGCGTTCGCCGACGCACCGTTCTCGGGCAACCCGGCCGCGGTCATGCCGCTGCCCAGCCGGGTGCCGGAACAACTGGCCGGGGGGGACCACCTCGCCGACCCCGAATCGCTTCGGACATTCCGGTGACCCCCGACGAGCTGGACGAGCTCTTCTCCCGGCTTCTGGTGCAGATTGATCGGCTCGACTCAGCGGCGCTGGAACTGATGGCTGATGCCTACGATCAGGCCGGAGATGTGGACCGAGCGCGCGCCTTGTGGGAGCTGGCGGAACAAGGCGGCGACGCCGAACTACCTTAGGCCAGTGCTGTTTTCGGAGCGCCATCCATATCGTCGCCGGATCGGACTCGATGTTTGAAGGCAGCACGGCGGAATCCAGGTCAGCGTCAACGGCGCATATAGGAGTTCTTCAGGTCGTCCTGAACCACGTAGGCCGTTCCGTCGGCGATGATGTCGAGCGGTGAATCCAGCATCCGCACGTTGTACGTCCAGCCCTGTGGCAGGTGAATCTTGTCGGTGAGCGTCGGTAAGTCGTTGTACGACAGATTCGGATCGACGATCTGCGCGTAGGACTGCATCGTGTAGATCGAGCCGTCCGGGGCGGTCAGTTCGAATACCGGCTGGCCGGCGTCGTAGGTCCATGTGGTGTGCCGCGTCACCTCTTTGACGTTGTACGGCTTGCTGTCGCTGATCGCTTCGCGGGCCATTGCCTGCAGGCTTCCGCGCTTGCCCATCTGGATGCCGCCGAAGTACCAGCTGTCGTTCGACGCGCTGTCGCTGCCCGCCTCGGCGTCGATACCGTCGAGGACCCAGTGGCGTGGTCCGTTCAGGTCCGCGTCGATGGCGGGGTATGCCTGCTTCACCGCGTCCTTGGTGATGGCCTGCCACTGATCCTCGGGGCAGGTGTTGAGCCCGATCGTGTTGTAGACGGTCGCGGTGAACTGCTCCTTGTCCCTGGTCACCGGAAGTATCTCGCAGTAGCGCACGTCGCGCAGGTTGGTCTGCGCACCGCCGATATCGATCGACGGCCCAGGCCCGTACTGGACATCGCCCGCCGAGTTCGTCATCGACGTGACGGGGGTTGAGCGACTCGCGCTGTCGTCGCTGCCGCACGCGGTCAGCGCGCAGGCGGTCGAGACCGCGAGGACGAATGTGAGCGCGGATATGCGGTGCGGCTTCATCGTTTCCTCCAGAATCCGATCATCGATTCTCCGGGGCTGGTGTGCTCTTGGCGGCTGATGTCGAACAGTCACAATTTCAATGTCGCGTTTCCTGACGAGAACGCCAGAACGACAAGGTTTCGCCGTACCCGGTGGTCTCCTGCGCCTCGGGCTTCCAGACCCATCTCGACGACCAGGGTTACTACACCTACGTGGTGGCGGCGCCCGCGGAGGCCGCACAGGTCCATGATCCGGCGTTGACGGTACTGGCATGGGGTTCGGCGTCGGTGCCGAACAAGGTCGTGTTCCTTCGCAACATGCTGCCGTCACCGCAGTTCTACCCGTGGTCGGTGCAGGCGGCGCAAGCCCGCGGTGCGGACCTCGCGACGAGCATGGGCGCCTATTACCCGCGCGCCACCTATTGCGACATCTCGGTGGTGACCAGCCGTGGATACCAGGACTGCTACCGATGACGAGTCAGGACCGCGCCCGGCTGAGCCGAGCTGATTGCGGAATTCGGCCGAAGGGCTACTCGGCGGGAACCGGCCCGTCGTCAGGGGCGGGGGCGACCACGTCGGTGGCTTCCGGCAGCAACGGCGACACCGCGAAACGCCCGGCGATCGCGTCGGCCGGCAGTGCCTGCACCGCCCGCACACCGGGTTGTGCTGCCAGCTCACGCAATTGGGGGAGCGTGCCGCGCACCACGAGTCCGGCCGTGCACGCGCAGCCTTCGCGCAGCCTGGCCTCGGTGACCCGGGCGATATCGGCGCCGCGCTGATCGCGGTACCGCTGCGCGGCGAGCAGCCCCGCCGCGGCGTCGGCGGATTTCACCGCGGGTTCGTCGCCCGCCGGGGTGGCGATGGTGATCACCGGTGTCTGCACCCGGTCGATCGGCACGTGCTGGATCACGCCGGAGATCCGCAATCCGCCGGAGGCGGCCGGAATCTGTTGCGGGGTGAGGTAGTCGGTGAACGACACCAGGGCCCAATGGAGGTCGGTGTCGTTGCCGGACAGCGAGTTTCGCGACTCGTTCAGGTAGTCGTCGACCCGCTCGCCCTGTGCCGGACCGAGCCGATCGGTCGTGATACCCGTGGATGGTCGCGGATTCACGATGCCGAGTACCACGACGACCACGGCCAGCACCACCGCCGCGGCCAGGATCAGCGGGATACGCCAGGGCGATCGCCGCTCCGAGCCGGGCTCGGTGGCCCCGCGGTCGTCCGGCACCGTGTCCGGCGCCGGTTCGGACGACCGCGGGTCGTCAGGCATTGCGTAGTACGTCCAGGGCGTTCGCCAGGTCGTCGGGGTACTCGCTGGTGATCTCGAGCCAGCGACCGTCGGCGGGGTGGTGGAAGCCGAGCTGACGGGCGTGCAGCCACTGCCGTTCCAGGCCGAGGCGCTTGGCCAGGGTCGGGTCGGCGCCGTAGGTGAGGTCACCGCAGCAGGGATGGCGCACGGCCGAGAAGTGCACCCGGATCTGATGGGTGCGGCCGGTCTCCAGGTGGATGTCGAGCAGGCTGGCCGACTGGAACGCCTCGACCGTGTCGTAGTGGGTGACGCTGGGACGCCCGTCGGCGGTGACCGCGAACTTCCAGTCGTTGCCGCGCGCCCGCCCGATCGGCGCGTCGATGGTGCCGCTGCTCGGATCGGGATGTCCCTGCACGAGTGCACGATACTGCTTGTCGACCGTGCGTTGCTTGAAGGCGCGCTTGAGCGCCGTGTAGGCGTGTTCGGATTGGGCGACGACCATCACGCCGGAGGTGCCGACGTCGAGCCGGTGCACGATGCCCTGGCGTTCGTGCGCGCCGGAGGTGGAGATGCGGTAGCCCATGGCGGCCAGCCCGCCGACCACGGTCGGCCCGGTCCAGCCGACGCCGGTGTGCGCGGCGACGCCGACCGGCTTGTCCACCGCGACGATGTCGTCGTCGGCGTAGAGGATCTTCATCCCCTCCACCGGGGTGGCCTCGACGACCAGCTCCCGCTTGGGTTCGGGGAACACCACTTCCAGCCAGGCGCCCGCGGTCAGCCGGTCGGACTTGCCCGCGGCGACACCGTCGAGCTGCACCGAGCCCTCCTCGGCCAGCGCGGCCACCGCGGTGCGCGACAACCCGAGCAGCCGGGACAGGCCGGCGTCGACCCGCATCCCGTCCAGCCCGTCGGGCACGGGCATCGTCCTGGTTTCCCTCATGCGGTCTCCTCGCTGGTGTGTTTGCGACCGCTGCGGGTGCCGTCCGGTTCGAAACCGAACACGGTGAGCGCGACCAGCAGGATCGCCCCGCACACGATGGCCGAGTCGGCGACGTTGAACACCGGCCACCAGCCGACGGCGACGAAATCGACGACATGGCCCTGCAGCGGGCCGGGGTAACGGAAGATCCGGTCGACCAGGTTGCCCAGCGCGCCGCCGAGCACCATGCCGAGGCCGATCGCCCACCACAGCGAGCGCAGTGTGCGCCCGATCCGGATGACGCCGACCACCACCGCGGCGGCGATCAGGGTCAGCAGCCAGGTCATGCCGGTCGCCATCGAGAACGCCGCGCCCGGGTTGCGCACCAGGGTGAACCGCGCGAAATCGCCGATGATCGGCACCGATTCGCCGGGATCGATGAGGGCGACGGCGAGGCATTTGGTCAGCAGGTCTAGCCCGAACAGCACGACCGCGATGATCAGCAGCATCGGCAACCGGCGGGGACCAGCGGGTTTGGCCTCGCCTGCGGTCTTCGGCGCGGCGTCGGTCGCCGGTGCCGCTGCGTCGTCGCCGGTCTCGGGAACGCCAGCGTTGTCGGTTGGCCGGTCTTCACTCACGCGACCATCATTCCCTAGTGGCGATCGGTGCTGCGCCGCGGTGCCCGGGAGTCCCAGCTGTTACTCAGGAAGCGGTCGTACCCTGATGGCTGTGACGGTGTTGTCTAGTTCTCGCTTGCCCCGCATCGCGCGCCCCGGGGTGTTACTCGTGGCGCTCGTGCTCGGGTTCGCGACCTTCGGCGCCGGGTGCGCCGACCGGTCGGCGTCGCCGGCCGACGTGGAGGGCACCGAGCCGCTCGGCATCGGTAAGGAAGTGACGGTGCCGATCTCGGCGGCCGTCACCACGCTGGTGTCGGCGGGCGACGAGCCGCGCGATCTGCTGCGTCCGCGCTACGCGGTCGGCACCACCCAGGAGGTGACGCTGCGCACCGACTACCACATCCAGCAGCAGGTCAACGATCAGCCAGCCCGCGATTTCTCGCCCGCCGCGCTGACCATCCCGATGACGGCCTGCGCGGGCGAGGACGGCGTCGACCTCACCGTCGGCACCGTCACCACCCCCGACCCGGCCCTGAACAAGGCGTTCACCACCGCCGACGGCTCCCACGCCGGCCTGGAGATGAGCGACCTCGGCGCGATCACCGAGCTGCGTCTCGCGCCGTCCCCCGACACCCCGAACACGGCACGCGCGGCGCTGGAGCAGGCCTTCTATCAGGCCGTATACCGCTCGATCGCGTTCCCCGACGAGCCGGTCGGCGTCGGCGCGGTGTGGACGGTGCATCAGGAGATCACCGGCGGCGTCACCCTCGACCAGATCACCACGGCCACCCTGACCAGCCGCGACGGCGACCGGCTCACCATCGATCTGCAGGTGAGCCAGACCCCGACCGACAAGGTCTGGATGCTGCCCAACGACGCGGGCTCGCTCGACATCGACGGCTACGTCATGGAGGGCACCGGCACGATCACCGTCGACCTCGGTCTACCGCTTCCGGTGTCGGGGGCGATCGAGGTCGGCGGTCAGCAGATCTACCGTGACTCGCGCAGCGTGAGCACCCTCGTGCAGACGCAGTCGACCCGCGTTTCCTGGACCGAATGATGCGTTCGGCCCTGCTGCGCGCGAGCGTGGCCGCCTCGGCGTGCGCCGTGCTGGCCGGGTGCGGATCCGACGACGAATCCACCGGGTCTTTCCCCTCGGCGATCACCGCGGCGCCGGGCTCTGGCACGGTCGTCCGTGATCCCGCGCAACTGTCGGCGAGCCTGCTGGCTGCGGGCGATCTGCCCGGGGAGTTCAGTGTCGTGCCACCGCGCGCCCCCGCCGACGACACCGCCGTCCCGCCCGCGGCGCCGACCGACCCACCCGACTGCGGACGCCTGCTCTCGCCGATCGCCGAACAGTGGCCGGGGTCATCGGCCGCCGCGTCGGTCCAGTTCGCCGGGCCGAGCTACGCCACCATCGATATCGACGCCGCGAGCTATCCCGATGCCGCCCTGTCCGCGGCCTTCGACGCGCTGCAGGCACAGCCTCGCCGCTGCGTCACCTACTCCGGCGACGACGCGGGCGTGCACATCGACTACCGCACCACCGCGCTGACCCAGCCGCCCGCAGGCGACGCGAGTTCGGCCTTCACCCTCACCGCGGACAGCGAGGGCCTGACGCTCACCTCGTCGACGGCCCTGGTCCAGGTCGGCAACACCCTCGTCCAGGTCGTGGTGACCGCGCCGGAAACCGTCGACCCCGGTGTGCTGGCCGACCTGACCGCCGCGCAGGTGCGCAAACTGCGCGGCTGAGCCGTCACCCGGTGACGGGTACCGCGAGTTTGCCGCCGAGATGGGCGATATAGCCGCGCACCTCGTCGGCCGAGCGGTCGGGCACCCCGAAGACCGTCTCGGTGACGCCGAGTTCGGCCCACTGCGCCAGCTGCGCGGCATCGTGGCGTCCGGCGAGCGCGATCACCCGCGGCGTGCCCTCGCGGCCCTCTTCCCGCCACACCCGGTGCAGCAGGGCGATCTTGTCGCCGAGGTCGCCCTCGGTCGGGGTGGTGATCCAGCCGTCGGCGTGGCGGGCGAGCCAGCCGAAGGACTTCTCGGTGCCGCCCGCGCCGAGCAGGACCGGGATGGTCGGGCTGATCGGCTTCGGCCAGGACCAGCTCGGCCCGAAACGCACGAACTCGCCCTCGAATTCGGCTTCCTCCTGCGACCAGATCGTGCGCATCGCGTCCAGGTTCTCGCGCAGCACGGTGCGGCGCTTCTTCGGCGGGACGCCGTGGTGGGCGAGTTCGTCGGTGTTCCAGCCGAATCCGACGCCCAGCTCCACCCGGCCACCGGACAGGTGATCGAGCGAGGCGATGGTCTTGGCGAGGGTGATCGGATGATGCTCGGCGGGCAGCGCGACCGCCGTCGACAGCGTGATCCGCTCGGTGACCGCGGCCGCGGTGGCCAGCGCGACCCAGGGATCGAGGGTGCGCAGGTACCGGTCGTCGGGCAGCGACGCGTCGCCGGTCTGGGGATGGGCCGCGGCGCGCACCACCGGGATGTGGGTGTGCTCGGGCACGTAGAACGCGTCGAACCCGGCGTTCTCGGCCGCCAGCGCGGCGTCGGCGGGCGTGATGCCCCGGTCACTGGTGAACAACACGAGCCCGTACCGCATGTTCCGGCCCTCCGGATCAGACAACAAAACTGAAACAAGTTCTATCAGTCTTTCGGGCCTGCCGGAAGACCGCGGACCCGACAGCCTTTCCCCGGCAGGGCGAGGGGAATAGGCTCGGACCGTCCGAGCATCAACCTCGACCCGGAGGTATCCGATGTCTGATGTTTCCCCCTTCCCCGAAGGCTATCCGCGTATCTGTCCCGGCCTCTCGTGCGCGGGTGCGGCGGCCGCGATCGACTTCTACACCGCGGTCTTCGGCGCCACCGAACGCATGCGCATGCCCGGCCCCGGCGGTACCGTCGCCCACTGCGAACTGCTCGTCGGCGACTCCGTTCTCATGATCGGCGACCCGGCGCCCGACATCGGTTTCCCCGATCCGAAAGAGGTCGGCGGTTCGCCGGTCAACCTGATGGTCTACGTGTCCGACGCCGACGCCGCCTTCGCGGCCGCTCTCGAGGCGGGCGCCACCGCGATCAACCCGATGACCGACCAGTTCTACGGCGACCGCAGCGGCTCCTTCGAAGACCCGTGGGGCCATCGCTGGACCGTGGCCACTCACATCGAGGACGTGTCGGAGGAGGAGATGCAGCGGCGCATGGAGGAGATGATGAACGCGGCGGGCTGATCAGGCCGCCACGATCGAATCACCCTCCACCCGTATCGGTTTCGCCGGCAGCGGCTGGGTGGCAGGCCCACCGCTGACGCTGCCGTCGAGCCCGAACCGGCTCCCGTGGCACGGGCAGTTGATGGTGCCGTCGGAGACATTCCCGACCTGGCAGCCCGCGTGCGTGCACGTGGACGACAGGCCGACGAAATTACCCGCGGTCGGCTGGGTGATCACGGTGTCACCGACGATCACCCCGCCACCGACCGGCACGTCGGCAGTTTTGGCGAGCGCGCCCGCGGGCCCACCCACCGGCGCCTGCGCGCCCGCGGGCGCACCGTCCTTCTCAGCCGAACAGGCGGTCAGCGTCGCGGCCGCCGCGAGTACCCCGGCGCCGACCATCGCCGTCCTGCGATCGATCCGCATCTCATTGCTGGTCATGGTGGAACTCCGATCACAACTGTCGCTATGAGCCACCGGTCGGCCGAATCCGACCCGCTCCTTACCGTTTCAACGTGACCCACCCGCCCCGGGTTCGAACCCGCGCCGAATCAGTGGAGACCTCGGGGGATTCCCTGATGTGGGTAGGCGGCAGGCGGGCTTACTGTCACGCAGGTGAAGGCGATCGTGCAGCGGGTATACGGCTCATCGGCGATGTTGAGCGTGGCGGAGGTCGAGCGGCCGGAGCCGGCGCAGGGACAGGTGCTGGTCCGGGTGCGGGCGGCCTCGGTGAACGCGCGGGACTGGCATGTCATGCGGGGCGATCCGCTGATCGCGCGGTGGATGGATCGGTCGGTGTTCGCGCGGCGCGGGCCGGCGCAGCCGATCAACGGCGGCGATTTCGCGGGGATCGTCGAGTCGGTCGGGGCGGGGGTGACGGATCTGCGACCGGGGGACGAGGTGTACGGGGAATCGATCAGCGGCGCGTTCGCCGAATACCTCGCGGTGGACGGGTCGGTGGTCGGCCCGAAACCGGCGAAGCTGACCTTCGAAGAGGCGGCGACGCTGCCGTTGGCCGCCAATACCGCGCTGACCCTGCTGCGCGACGTCGAGGCGGGGCAGCGGGTGCTGATCATCGGTGCCTCCGGCGGTGTCGGCACCTTCGCCGTGCAGATCGCGCTCGCCGCGGGCGCGGAGGTGACCGGGGTGTGCAGCACCCGCAATGTCGACCTGATCCGTGAACTCGGTGCGCACCAGGTGGTCGACTACACCCGCGACACGGTGACCGGACGCTACGACACCGTGCTCGACCTGGCGGGCAGCCGCGCCCTGCGCGAGCTGCTGCGCCTGGTCGAGCCGACCGGCACCCTGGTGCTGTCCGGCGGCGGGAACTACAGCGGGGGAACCACATTCGGTCCGATCGGACTGATGGCCCGCGCCCAGCTGAGCCGCCCGTTCGTGCGCCCGGCGATCCGGGTCCCGCTCGCACGGCAGAGCCGCGAAGCACTCGCCGAACTCCGCGAACTCGTCGACACGGGCAAGGTACGTCCGATCATCGACCGGACGTACCCTCTCGACGAAGTCCCCGCCGCGATCCACTACATGGAAACCGAACACGCCAGGGCGAAGATCGCCATCACCGTCGGCTGAGCGCGATCACTGCAACCGGAACTCCATCATCGCGATCGCGTCGTCGACCGCGGTGATGAGGTTCGCCAACCGGATGTGCGGGTCCGGGGCCGACAGCGCCACCTGGCGATCGGTGGGGCCGATCGGCAGGCGGGCGGCCAGCTCGTAGGAGCGGGTCGTCGGGTCGTCGGAGAGGTCCTCCAGCGACGCCGACGGCGGTGGGCGCCGGATGCCGGAGCGGCGGGCGAGCTGCGCGGTCAGGGTATGCAGGCGGTCGGCGCGTTTGCGCAGGTCCGCCAGCAGATCGGTGTCGTCGGCGCCCACTTCGTCCGGCCACACTCGCACCTCGGCACGGGGATATGGCGCGTCGGTGAGCCACTGGTCGACGCGGATACGGTCGCCGCCGAGGCAGCGCAGCCGGAACCGCGAGCCCGACAGTTCGACGACGTCGGTGATCTGGGCGACGACGCCGACATCGGTGCGCACGTCACCGCCGCCGACCTCGTGCCCGCGCGCGATGAGGACGACGCCGAACTCCGGCTCCCGGCGTCCGTCGAGGCAGTCCTCGACCAGCGCGACATAGCGCGGTTCGAAGATCTGCAGCGACAGCGGCTCGCCGGGCAGCAGGACCGCCCCGAGCGGAAACATAGGAATCTCCACCGTCACAGCATGCCCGCTATCCCGCGTGCCGTGCCGATCCGACATGCTCGCCCGCCGATCATCCCTTGGCGATCGCCTCGAACACGGTCGGGTCGACCAGGGTGGAGGTGTCGCCCAGTTCGCGGCCCTCGGCGACGTCGCGCAGCAGCCTGCGCATGATCTTGCCGCTGCGGGTCTTGGGCAGTTCCGGCACGAGATGGATCTCGCGCGGCCGGGCGATCGGGCTGATCTCCACCGAGACAGCGGCCTTGAGTTCGGTGACCAGCGTGTCGTCCGGTGCGGCCGACCCGGTGAGGATGACGAAGGCGACGATGCCCTGACCGGTCGTCGCGTCGCTCGCGCCGACGACGGCGGCCTCGGCCACGGCCGGATGCCCGACGAGCGCGGATTCGACCTCGGCGGTGGAGATGCGGTGTCCGGAGACGTTCATGACATCGTCGACGCGCCCGAGGATCCACAGGTCGCCGTCGGCGTCGAGCTTGGCGCCGTCACCGGCGAAGTACCAGCCCTCGGAAGCGAAACGCTGCCAATAGGTTTCGCGGTAGCGATCCATGTCGTTCCAGATGCCACGCAGCATCGACGGCCACGGCTGATCCAGCACGAGCAGACCCGAGGCGTCGTTACCCAGCGGCGTGCCGTCGTCGTCGACGACCTTCGCCGAGATCCCCGGCAGCGGTGCGGTGGCGGCGCCAGGCTTGGTGGCGGTGACGCCGGGCAGCGGGGAGATCATGATGGCGCCGGTTTCGGTCTGCCACCAGGTGTCGACGATGGGGGTCTTGTTCGCGCCGATGACGTCTCGGTACCAGCGCCAGGCTTCGGGGTTGATGGGTTCGCCGACGGAGCCGAGCAGTCGCAGGGTGGACAGGTTGTGGGCGTCGGGGATCTCGCGGCCCCATTTCATGAAGGTGCGGATCAGCGTCGGCGCGGTGTAATAGATAGTGACGCCGTATTTTTCGATGATCTCGAAGTGGCGGTGTTCGGTGGGGGAGTTCGGGGTGCCTTCGTAGACGACCTGGGTGGCGCGGTTGGCCAGTGGTCCGTAGACGATGTAGCTGTGGCCGGTGACCCAGCCGATGTCGGCGGTGCA
>NZ_JBHXAY010000081.1:0-34096 GCF_042728775.1 Nocardia sp. NPDC060259 | reverse complement strand
GCCGCAGAGCCACAAGGGTCTCCGGCTTGCGGTCGCTCGGCGCCGAGTCCTATCCGAGCACCGGGTAGTTCGACCGGATCACCCCCTGCGGATCCCGCGCCCGCTTGATCTCCCCCAACCTGGCCAGCGTCCCCGCGTCGAACGCGCTCGCCGCGGTCTCCTCCGGGGTGAGGAAGGTGTAGGGCTTGCGGCCGGTGATGCTGCCGCCGAGCGCGTCGACGATCTCGCGTCGGCGGCCCTTGACCGCGTCGGCGAGGTGCGGCAGGCCGAGGCCGAGCAGATACAGCAGGTAGGGCTCGGCGACGGGACCGCGGGCGCCGCCGCCGAGGCGGGTGGCGGCCAAAGCGCCGCCGAGGTGGCGGATCTGGATGTCGACCAGCGGGGCGACCGGGCCTTCCAGCACGGTCTTGACGACCGCGTCGTCGAGTGCTGTGAGCATTTCGGCGCGGGACAGCGAGGGGCTCGGATCGGTGGGCTCGGCGGTGATGGCGCCGAGGTCGGCCACCGCCAGCGCGCCGCGCGTATCCGTGACGGCGCCGCCGATCGCGTCCAGCGCGGCGAGCAGCGCCCGGCCCTCTTCCGCGTCGCCCAGGTAGGCGGCGTCCAGCGCAACCATCGGCGGCGCGTCCGGGAATTGGAAGCGGTGGAACCACACCGACAGTTCCGCGGGCGCGTCCGAGGTGAGCTGCAGGAACAGCTCGAACACCGCCGCGGTGCGGGTGCCGGGCCACATCACCCGGCCGCCGTAGAGCCCGGGCGCCGGGAACAGGTCGAACTCCAGTCCGGTCACCACGGCGAAATCGCCTCCGCCGCCGCGCAACGCCCAGAACAGCTCGGGATCGTCGTCGGCCGTCACCCGCGCCGCGGCACCGGTCGCGTCGACTATGTCGAAGGCGCGCACCGCATCCGACGCCCAGCCGTACTTGCGACCGAACCAGCTCAGGCCACCGCCGAGCGTGTAGCCGGTCACGCCGACCACCGGATTGCTGCCCGCCAGTCCGGTGAGCCCGTGCGTACCGGCCGCGGCCTGCACCGCACCCCATTGCGCGCCCGCGCCGACCTTCGCGATCCGCCGTTCGGCGTCGATCTCGACGCCGTCGAGCCGCCCGGTGCGCAGCAGGATCGCTTCCGAGATCCCGCCTGCCGCACCATGTCCGGTCGGCTGCGCCACCACGGGCACACCCGCCCGCGCCGCATGGGTGACGACGGCGGCCACGTCGGCGGCGTCGGCCGCCTCCACCACCGCGGCCACCGGCTGGCTGACCGTGATGTTCCACGGCCGCGCGGCTCCGTCGAATCCCCCGTCACCTGGGAGCAGCACCCGGCCACGCACCGCGTCGCGCAGAACTTCGAAAGACATTGTCTTTTCTCAACTTTCAGTAGTAGACGAATCGTGCGGGGCGCGGTCGCCGAGACCGCGCCCCCACCGGAACTAGGCGCGACGGAACTTCAGCGCGCGGGACAACGGCTTCGGGTCGCGCTGGGCCGGGGCGCGCAGCGCCCAGGAGGCCAGCGTCAGCCCCGCGAAGACCAGCGGGGACACCGTGTTGGGGGTCGGATCGCCGACCGCGAGATGGGAGGCGGCCGCACCGGCGTAGACGAAGAACAGTCCGGCGTAAGCCCATTCTTTGAGCCGCGGAAATCCCGGCACCACCAATGCGGCGACTGCGGCGACCTTGGCCACACCGAGGATCGTCGCGAAGTACATCGGGTAGCGCAGCCCGGCGAAGGTCTCCTCGACGTACGGGATGCGGGCCAGATCCCAGTACGCGCCCACCACCGACTCGGTCAGCACCAGGCCGGTGGTCGCGGCGAAGACAGCGAACTTGGTGCGCGATGCCGCGGAGGTGCCTGCGACGGAGTCGATCAGTGCCCGCACGCCGTGCGCCGGGGTTGCGCCGGGCAGCGAGTCCGGGGTCGCGATGTGTGTACTCATGGTCAGTGTTCCTTTCGGAGTTTCGGATCTTTCGGTGGGTGGCCGCCCCGTACCGGTATGACGAGACGGGGCGGAAGACTGTGACAAGAGCGGGAAATCGGCGGTTCAGGACTCGTCCGGCCGGACGTCGTGACGGACGAGCGGCCAGTCGTTGGCGACCCGCCCGACCAGCGCCACGTAGTTACCGAAGACGCCGAGAGCGACCTGCGCGACCGCCTCGACGAGCTCGGCGGCGGTAAGCGTTTCCTGCGCGGCGGCGAGTTCGGCGTCGGTGACGGCGCCACGGCCGCGGACCACGGCGCTCGCGAAGGCCAGCAGCGCCGCGGCTTTCGCATCGGCGGCGACACCGGAACGCGCGGCGGCGGCCTCCCGATCGGTGAGACCACTCACGCGGGTACCGAGAAAGCTATGGGCGGACAGCATGTAGTCGCAGCGGTTCTCCTGGGCGACGAGTACCGCGATCCTGGCCCGCGTTGCCTCGGCGATTGCGCTGTCGCGCAATGCTTTCGACAATTCGACGTAGCCGCGCAGCGCGGGCGGACTGTTGCCGATCGTCTTGATCAGATTGGGCGTGAGGCCGCACAGCTCCTGCGCCGCGTCGAACAATGCCGCGGTCGGGCCCGCGGCGATCTCCGGTTCGATGAGAGGAAGTCCTGGCATGGCGACTACTCTGTGCCGCCGAGTTGATAGATTCGCGATGCCTCCGCTATGGGTGCTCGATAGGAGGCGGGAGAAGGTATGCGGTTCAGGGTTCTCGGTGCTGTCGACATCACCGTGAACGGCACCGCGCTGACGGGCACCGCACCGCGACACCGGGCCGTCCTGGCTTATCTCCTGCTGCACGCGGGCCAGGTGCTCAGCGCCGAGCAGATCACCGACGCCGTGTGGGGCGTGCGGCCGCCCGACACCGCGCGTTCGCAGATCCACGCCGCGATCACCGCCATCCGCCGGGTGCTGCGCCAAGTGGGCGCGGCGGAGCTGCTGCAGACGCGCGGCACCGCGGGCTATGTGCTGAAACCCGGGCCGGGTCAGCTCGACCTCACCGAGTTCACCGACCTGGTCGCACGCGGGCGAGCGAGCGCGGCGACCGATCCGCGGGCCGCCGTGCGCACGCTGCGCGCCGCATCGGCACTGTGGCACGGCGAGGCGCTCGCCGACGTGAACGCCGACTACGTGGCGGGAGCCAGAATTCGACTGCGGGAGAAGCGGATCGGCGCCCTGGAGCGTCTGCTCGAGCTGGAGCTCACGCTCGGCAGGCACGCGGAGATCCTCGACGAACTCGTCGCCCACGCCGCGGCCGATCCGCTGCGGGAGCGGCTGCACGCCCAGTTGGTCCTCGCCCTGCACCGATCCGGTCGGCAAGCCGATGCACTCGCCGCCGCCCGCGCCTTCCGCACGGCGCTGGCCGACACGCAAGGGCTGGACCCCGGCCGCGCGTTTCTGGCGCTGGAACAGGCGGTACTCCAGGATGATCGGGCGTTGATGCTTCCCCAAGCCGCGCCGATCGACACCGCCCTTGCCGAACCGCACGCCGCCACCGTCGTCGACGGTCCCGCCGGAGCCGAGGCATCGACCGAACCGGTCAGCGTGAAGATCCACCGTCCCGTCGCCGCAAATCCGCACGGCGGCAACACGATCGATATCCACGATGCGGAGACGTCGCCGTCTATCGCGCGCCGTCCCGATTTCCTCCCCTACGACATCCCCGACTTCGCCGGACGCACCGACGAACTCGACCGGCTCACCGGCCGGGACGCGGGCGACGGACCGTCCGCGACCATCGTGGTGCTCGACGGCATGGCCGGAATCGGCAAGACCACCTTGGCGATTCACACCGCGCATCGGCTCGGCGATCGCTTCGCCGACGGACGACTCTTCGTCGATCTGCAAGGCCATACCCCGGGCAGCCATCCGGTCGAGCCGGGTGCGGCGCTGGAAGTCCTGCTGCGCCAGTTGGGCGTTCCCGCCGAACGCATCCCGGCATCCGATGCGGACCGCGGCGCGCTGTGGCGGGCAGAACTCGCCACCCGCTCCGTGGTCGTGGTGCTGGACAACGCCCTCGACGCCGAACACGTCCGGCCGTTGCTGCCCGGCGCTTCGTCCAGCCTGCTGCTGATCACCAGCAGACGCCGACTGATCGATCTCGATGGCGCCCGGTCCTTTTCGCTGGATCCGCTGCCCGCCGAGGACGCCATCGCGCTGTTCGGCCGGATTGTCGGGGCACGCGCCGACGCGGAACCACTCGCTGTCCTCGATGTGCTCCAGCTCTGCGGTTTCCTGCCGCTCGCCGTGCGCATCGCCGCGGCACGGCTGCACCACCGACCGCGCTGGAGCGTCGAATACCTGGCCGACCGGCTACGCGACGAACGGCGCAGGCTCGCCGAACTCGCCACCGCCGACCGCGGTGTCGCGGCGGCCTTCACGCTCTCCTACGAGCAGCTCGCCCCCGCCCAGCAACGGATGTTCCGGCTGCTCGGTCTGCATCCCGGACGAGATATCGAGCCGCACGCCGCGGCCGCGCTCGCAGGCCTCTCGGTGAACGAGGCGGAAGACCACCTCGAAGACCTGCTGGACGCGCACATGCTCGCCCAGCACGAAGTCGGCCGCTACACCTTCCACGATCTGCTGCGCGAATTCGCCCACAGCACAGCGACGGTCGCGGAGGACACCGACGTGCGGCGAGCCGCCACCGCCGGGCTCTTCGAGCACTACCTGCACCACGCTCGCGCCGCTGTCGATCTGCTCTTCCCCTACGGCGCCGACCAGCGCCCGGAACTGCCGGAGCCGGCCCGCGCGATTACGGAATTTCCGGACGAGACCGCGGCGGCGCGCTGGCTCGACGCCGAACGCGAGAACCTCGTCGCAGCGACCGCCACCGCAGCCCGCTGCGAATGGCCGACGCGGGTCGGCGATTTGGCGACCACCCTGCGGCCGTACCTGGACGGCAACTCCCGCCACTCCGATGCGGCCATCCTGCACGGCGCCGCGCTTCAGGCGGGCCGCCGCCTCGGCGATCGGACGTGCGAAGCCCGCGCTCTCACCGATCTCGGCTGGACCGCGTGGCGCCGCGGGGATTACGACGAGGCCGAAGCGCTGTCCCGGCGGGCCGTCGGGCTATGCCGGGCGACCGGCATAGCCTACGAGGAGGCCCGCGCCTACAACACCCTGGGCAACGTCGCCTCACGTCGCCGCGACTTCGAGTCGGCCAGAGAGCTTTTCGGCCGCGCTCTCGAACTCACCCACGCGGTGGGCAACCGGGTCGGCGAGGCGCACGTGCTCGGCAACCTCGGCGTCATCCTCGATCGGTGCGGCATGCCCGCGGCGGCCGCCGACCACCTGAGCCGAGCCCTCACCCTGCACCGCGAGCTGGGCAACCGGCGCGGTGAAGCCTTGGTGCTCGATCACATCGGGTTGGTCTACCGCCGCGACGGCCGGATCGGCCCGGCCTTCGACCATCACAGGCAGGCCGCGGAACTGTACGAAGAGTTCGGCGACCACCATGATCGCGCGGCCGCGATCAACGGTCTCGGCGAAACCGCCAGGGCGGCAGGCGATCCGCAGCGGGCGCTCGCCGACCACACCGCCGCGCTGCGGCTGGCCGAGAACCACGGCAACCGGTCCGAGCAAGCACGGGCCGAGGAGGGCCTGGCGCGGACCCACCACGATCTCGGCGACACCGATCTCGCCCGCCACCACGCTCGGCGGGCCTTGGCCGGGTGGCGAGCGCTACAGGTTCCCGACGCCGAGGACGTTCGCGAATTCCTCGACGGCTTGGGCTGATTGCCGGACGGTTGACCGAACCTGCGGAGATCAACGCGGGCGCCTGTTCCACTGGCTGACATACGTGGTCTGCCTGAGGGAGAGGACGAGGCGTCATGTCAATCGACGTCGGGAAAGCAGCGGCGGCGAGCCGGAGTGGCGGTGCGGTGGCGCTCGCAACGCTGTCGGCGGGCGGGCTTCTCGCGGCCGCGATCTGGGTGTCGAGCCGCTTGGATGTGAGTCCGGAACTGCATCGCCTCGCGATGTTCGTCCACCTGGCAGCGCTGGTCGTCGGGCTGGGCGCAGTGCTGGTCGGCGACTTTTCGGCCCTGCTGTGGCTGACCCGGCGGGTGACGACCGCGCAGATGCTGCGCGACATCGGCCGATTGCATCTGCCGATCTGGGTCGGCCTCGCGGGTCTGGGGCAGCGGGATGCTGCTCGAACCCGAATTCGAGATACTCGCCACGCGCGTGAAGCTGGCTCTGGTCGCGATTCTGCTGGCCAACGGGATCCAAGCGATGGCGCTCGAACGGCAAATGGTCGCGGCGGGCCGCCAACTAGGCTTCGCACTCGTTCTGCGCGGTGTGCTGACCGCCCTGTTCTCCCAGGCATGTTGGTGGTCGGCGATGTGGATCGGCTTCACCGCGACCCAGTCCTGAACAATTGACCGGTATTGATTGTCCTGGCGGACAGCGTATTACGGTCAACGCACGGCACTGCTGCACTGAACCCGGGCGCAACCGGCGACACGTGGTCGACGTGGTCGAGCGGCCCCCCATGACGCAGGAAAGGCCCTCGACGCCATGATCGCCACCCTCGCCGACCCACAGATCGGCGTCGTGGGAACCCGCATCCAGACTCCGGCCGGCGAGCCCTACCCCAACGGCCGCCGCTTCCCCTCCACCACCCTCGCCGCCCGCCACGCCGTCATGAGCGTGCTGCGGCCCGGCAGCAACTCCGCCAGCGCCGAATACTTCGGCCCCGCCATCGGCCGCCCCGACGCCGACCAGGTCGTCGACTGGGTCTCGGGCTGCTCCTTGATGATGAAACGCCCTCTGTGGGAGCAGATACGTGGCTTCGACCCCCGCTACTGGATGTATCTCGAAGTCGCCGACCTCGCCTGGCGCCTGCGCGAGAACGGGTACACCACCGTTCTGTCCGGCCCTGCCTGGGTCACCAACCACGGCGGACAGTCCGGCAAGTTCCGGCGCAACCGACCCCTGTGGCACCACCACCGCAGCGCCGCCTTGTTCTACGTCCGCACCCGCACCGGCTGGCGGCGCATCCTCGTCCCTGTCGCCTTCGCGTTCCTCAGTATCCGTCTCGCTGCGCTTGTCGCACTCAACTCCGCCCGCCGTCTCACCACCCGCGACTGACCCTGGGGGTCGACCATGGCCTACGCATCCTGCTGGCTGCTCACCGGCACCTGGCACACCCGCTACCGGACACAGGGAGAGAACCGACACCATGTTCCAAGTGCAGCCGGTGACAGCCAGACCGGGCTATGCGACCGCCATGGTCAACTGGGCCGAGCAGACCAGCCCTCACTCTTCTTACCGTCACACCGGTTCTCAGCTGCTTTGAGCGCTCCAACACGACCGGCGTCGAGGGAGCGGCGCGGCGAGAATCGATGCCGCTGGCCGTTCTCAGCGCAGACCTCCGGCAGCAGTGCTGGGTGGTTGGTGTACGTGCTCTCCCGCATCAACGACGAGGCGGGGCTCTTCCACCCGTCGGCGAGATCGCCCACGTCTTCAGCTTCGCCGAGATCAGCCGCGCCACAACGAAGGAGCCCTCGGCGGCGGTCCTGGCCGAAGTCGTGTACCGGCTGCCGGAGTTCTCGGCCACAGTGGCAGCCACGAGTGCTGGTACTTCACCATCGACGCCGGGGTGGAGTACGAGCACAAGTTCACCCTCGACCCCGACATCGACATCGACATCGACATCGACACGCTCACCCGGGGCATTGCCGAGGAGATCGGCTGCGGGGAACCGGAGTACCTGCGACCCGAGTTCGCCAACGCCTTCGAGATGGGGCAGTTCCACAACTACATGTTCGAGGTCACCGGACCGACCTCGGCCGACTGCGGGTACGCATCGTTCATCCCCCGCCGGGCGGGCGGTCACGTCATCAAACGCAAACGGTTCACACAGGACGGATTCGCCCGCTTCGAAACCAAAAACATTGTCCCTGAGGAACACACCGACATCGCGCAGATGCAGTCCTACCTGCACCGACGCCTAGGCCTCGACGTCAGCTACCTCGGGGAGTTCACCCGTACCTGGTTCGACAACAACGTCGAAAGCGTCAACACCGGACACATCTACTCGATCATGGCCGACCGCTGCGTATTCCCAGAGCATCCCGGCACGGCACTCCAGCAGCTCGAGATCGAATACCTCCGGTCCCGTGGCAGCGAACGTGACCGCCGTAGCGAGATGATCGATGAACTCGGCTCCCTCCGCCGCTGGACCATCCGCCACCTGGCAGAACAACCGATCCCGGCGGAGCCGAGCCACCTGTCGAAGTACACCTTTCTCAGCAAGCTGGCCCATCCCCGCCCGGCCCTCTGAAGGCAACAGCGTTGGCGGGGTGACGCACTTGGGGCAGGGTACGCCCAGAGCCAACGTCAGGCGTGCGGTCGGGAGGCGCACTGGGCGCTGCCCGGCGTAGTGTGCGAAGCACTCGTACCGGGCGAGCATGTGCTGGCCTGCCCCGGCCGTTTACCCGAGCGCATGCCGGTCCGGCCCATCTCCCCCAGGCCGAACCGAGCACGCGGAGATACTCACCTTCAGCCGACCAACACGCACGGCCGCTTCGCCTCCGACTGTGCCGTCAATCAGGTGAAGCCGCCGCGCTGTCGGTATTGCATCGGCTCCGCTGTGTCGGGGTCTGGCCGTAGGGTGGCGGAGTGCCGAACTCCTCTAGTGCCGACAAGCATTCGAACGATGCCACCGCAAGCTCCTCGTTTCGATCGGAATTCGCGAGCTACTACCCGCCGACCGACGGCGAACTGCGACGTTTCGTCACAGAAGGCCTCGTCGTGCTCGACACGAACGCCGTGCTAGACCTTTACCGCTTCACCGACAGCACACGCGAGCAGTACCCCCCAACTCGACGACTGTTGACCACCCAGACGTCAGCTACTAGGAGCGCAGCGTCAGCATGCTGGACACCTGATCAGAATCCAAACTGTTGAGTTTCTGTGTAGTTTGGGCAAACCACGTCAAATCTCGGGGACGAGAAAACCACTCCGGCCGAGGTCGGAGGGGTTTTCTGTCGGGCTGACAGGATTTGAACCTGCGACCACCTTACGCTCGTTCCAGTCAGTCGAACCCTGCCGTTGGCGTCAAACGCTACTGATAGCAAGGCTATTTAGCGGCGGTGTATGAATAGACGTCTCCCCGTCGTCTACCGTGATTCCGGTATGCAGAGCGGCGCCAGGCCTCACGGCTCGGCGAGGTCTCAACAACAGTGTGTGGTACCTGTCGGCCCAGCGCCGCACTGACGCCCCATCACCACCACCAGCACGAAGGTCTGTGCTGTTTTCGACCGGGTAATCTGCATGGGTTTTCTGCGGAGTCGGATCATCCGCCTCTATGGTGTCAGACCGCCGAAGCTCATAGTCCCGGTCGGGAGGCGGCTTCCCACTGCGATCGACCGCCCCCGCCTACCTGTCGAACCGGACTTGCCGAGGTGGGTGGATCCAGTCGCCGCAACTCCCATTGGCCTCATCGCCTTGACAAATTCCGTTCACCCACCGTCTCATTGATAGCAGTCGGGTCTTATTCACTTGTGCAGGGCTCTGTGGGAGGGCTGCGATGAGCACCGATCGGCCGACACCCGTCGTCGAGAATGAGATCGCATCAACCGTTGAGAGCGTGCGTGCGGCAGAAGCGGACCGGTCATGCCTGACGCTGTTCGGAGCGTTCGAGCTCGAGGTCGCGGGCGCTCGCATTATCCTTCCGATGCATGCCCGGCGTGTGCTCGTGTATCTGTCCTTACATAAGATGGCCGAAAAATATTGCAACAGAACAACTGTGGCGCAGCAATTGTGGGCGGACTCGTCACTCGAGCGGTCCCGCGCCAGCCTGCGAACCGCTTTGTGGCGGATAAATCGTGCGGGTGCCGGGCTCGTGTTCTGTGACAAAGAGCGGGTCAGCGTTACAGACGCTCTGCAAGTGGACGTGCATCAGTTCAGGTCACGGGCAGAGCAACTGCTGAGCGGAGCTATCAAGTGCCAGCCGGCCGACATCCGACTGCTCCAGGCAAGGCCCGACTTGCTCAGCACGTGGGACGAGGATTGGCTGGTGCTATTTCGTGAACAGTTGCGATTGCTTCGGCTGCATGCGCTGGAAATCGCGGCACGCAACCTGTGCGTGCATGAGCATCACGCCCAAGCGATCGATGCGATTTTGCCGGTCATTGCCGAGGAACCGTTGCGTGAATCGGCGCACGCGGTGCTGATCAGCGCGCACCTCGGCCTCGGAAACGCCGCCGAAGCGCGGCGATGCTACGACCAGTTTGCCGCCAATCTCTGGGCAGAGTTGCGGCTGCGTCCGTCGGCAGATCTGATGCCCGGCGTTGTCGCAACGTGGTGCTGACGTGCTCGGAATGCAGATTTCGGAACATCGAGGCGATGAGATATCCGCCGACGCTACGATCGCGGCCGACCGCGTCGTTGTACCGATCGTATTGCCGAGCTCCATACGGTTGTTTGACAGCTCGACGACGACAGCAAACCATGACATGTGTGATCGGCCAGGTCAGAGGAAGTCCCCTGATCGATCTGCGGCAGACGCCGAGCACCTGCCGGAAGCCGGCGGCGCCGCAGCCACGCGCACCCAGCCGGCGAGCGGGACCTTCGTTCGTCCGGACTCTTCGAAGTGAACTCGGCTCTGCCGTCCGTGGCAAAGATCGTATGGCTCTTCGTCAGCAGGCCGTCGGCCGCCCGACCACAAGGGGTTCTGACTGGCCGCGCGAGCGGTTGACGCGACCCGATACGGGAGTGGTGCAACATCGGAGGCCACCCACACACTGCGCCGGGACGGACCTGGATGGATTCTGCAGTCTTCGAGAATGCGCCGCCACCGACAGTCGTCGACGGTCGCTTGATCGTTCCGATCCACATCTTGGATTCGGGCGCTGACGTTTCGTTCGATGGGGCGAGCGCAGGGGCGGTCGTCGACGCGGCGTTGACCTACGTGGTGGGACCAACAGGCGGATACCCGTTCTTCGATCTGCGGCAGACGGTCGGGAAGTGCTGGATCGACGGCGTCCTGCTCGATCCGGATGTCCTTGTGGCGCGAAATGTCGGTGCGTCAGGACAGAGTGTGCGAGTGATCGACACCTTTCAGCGGGCACGGTCGATCCACCGCCTGCGGGTGGTCTATAAGTTGAGAACGCCATCAGCGGATCTCCGGGGTGCCTACCCTCCGGTGCTGCTGTGGTCTGCCGGCCCCCGGCTGCGCTGGTCGTTCGGCATGTCTGATCTGTACGGGGGCCGATACCTCGAGGCCTGGTTTCCGTCGAATCTGCCCTTCGATCACTTTCCCTTCACGCTTGGCGTTCGGATACACAGGACACCGATCGAGCATGTCGTGATCACCAACGGTGATATCGAGATCGCCGGTTTCAACCAATGGACCGTCCGCTTCCCTGAGTGGTTCACGACAATGTCGCCGCTCGTCGAAATGCATGCGGTAGACACCGTGCAGGTCAGGGTCGCCCAAGCGATCCTGCCGAGGTCGAGTCGCGAAATCGCCGTCCAGGCATGGAAGTTCGTCGGGGGGCCCGATGATCTGTCCAGCAGCCTGGCGCGGCTGGCGTCGTCATTGTGCGACTACGAAACGCGCTACGGCGAGTTCATCGGGGATCGGTTCGTCTGCCTTCTTCATGGCGCCGAGGGCGGCATGGAGTACGCGTGTGCCACCACTACCTCCGCAGAGGCAATTGGGCACGAGCTGTTTCATTCGTGGTTCGCCCGCGGGGTCGCACCGGCCTCGCAGGCCGATGGTTGGTGGGACGAGGCGTTCACCCGATTCCACGACAACGCAGACCGTGTATACGTCTCGCTCGATTCTCGCGCCCCGCCGACAGAGCTGTGCTCGCGAGACCCCTTTCAGCGCGCTACCCCCGTGACCTCATATGATGTCGGAAGCCGAGTCTTCCGCGGCATTGCCGCGTTGATGGGAGCGGACCGGCTGCGCGCGGCAATGCGGGAGCTGTATGAAGCCCAGCGCCGGAACTCGGTCTCCACGCCCGCGCTAGAAAGCCATCTGATCGCGAAGTCCGGAGTGGCAGAGATCGTCGACGTCTTTCATCGATTCGTTTACGGCTTCGGCGATCCCACTCCGGAGCCCCGGCTGCGAGTCGAACGTGTGTGGGTGCGAATCAATGACGACGACGGGGAGGTTCACCAGCGCCCGAAACCAGGGCGGGGCAACTGGATCCACGTACGAGTGCACAATGCCGCCGACGCGGGTTCGTGCGATCACTTCGTAGTCGTCCTCGCTGTAAGGCCCCGCAGCGCGGCGCCTTTTGTCTACCCGACAGACCTATTCCCGTGCGTGGCGGCGGTCTCGGGCTTCGACCTCGAACCCGGACGGACGCGCACGCTGTCGGCGCAATGGCACGGGCGAGACATTCCGTTCGACCCGAGGGGTTCCTCGTTGCTGGCGGCGGTGCACGCGCGGCGTTGTCACCCCACACCCGGTATCTGTGTATACGCGCAGTTGACCACCGCTCAGCGCGACCTGCCAGCCGATGCCCGCCTCTGATCAGCATGTTGCCGCCCTGCGTTGGAGTCGGCGCGCACCGGCGTGCCCACCCGGCCGTACAGTTCGGGTGACGGCCGAAGTGAGAGTTCGCTCCACAGCATTTCGGCGAACCTGTCGAACTGACGGCGGGCCTCGACGGCATTTCCTTCGCACAGATGCGCCTCGATGAGTGCGGCCTGCGCCGACTCCCGCAGCGGCTCCTCGGCGACCACAGTCAGAATCACGTCGATCGCCTCCGGGTATCGCCCCTTCGCGGCCAGCTTTCGGCCGGCCACCTCGAGTGCATGAAGACGTAACTGCCGCAACTGTTCTCGTGCGAGCAGCAGCCAGGTCTCGTCCCATCCAGGCAGCAGGTCGGCGTTGCGGGCCATCAGTTGCGCGCGTTCGTGCGGGCAGTCCACGGCATCGGCCAACAATCGTTCCGCGTCTCTGCGGAGGTGGTGCACGTCGACGGTGACATCATCGGCCAGCATGACTCGGTCGTTGCCGCCGACGATCAGACTCGGACTCGCCCGGCGAATCCGCCACAGAGCCGTTCGCAAGCTCGCACGCGACCGCTCCGCCGGCGCGTCCGGCCACAGACGCTCTGCAAGAACCCCACGGTCGCAATCATGTTCGGATAGCTTGTCCAGCGCAAGATATGCCAGCACCCTTCGAGAATGCATCGGCACGGCGAAGCCTGCGCCGTCGACGCATAAGGTGAAACCACCCAGAAGGGACACCGTCGGATGCTTGTCGACGACCATCGACGTGCTGGGGACTCGTGACAAAGGCATCAGAATTTCCCTCCGTCGCCAGGCCGGTGGGGCGGACGACACCGAGAACACAAGTGTGGCAGATGGAGCGCTGCGTGCGCGTCAACACATCGTCAACGCCGACGGACCGTTGACGCGCGTCGGCACGCCGACGCATGAGGGTGAGACTGTGATAGCCGACGACAGCCGCGTGATCGTGGTGCGGGCATGGCGCGATTCCGACCGGTTGATCATCCGCGTCCTCGCGGGCGCACAACATCCGGCGTCCCGGGAATGGGTGTTCGCCGACATCGATACTGCATGCCGACAGGTCGCCGCGATCCTGCACGAACTATGCCCCGAGCGGGCAGATACGAAGCATTGACGCACTCGCACATCCGCGGCGCGCAGGGTTGTTTGGAAGACCCGCTACTCGGAGGTGAGCACGGTGCGAATCGACTCCTATGTTGAGGCCGACGGCGACATGGAGGCCATCACGTCGCCCTTTGCTGGACTCACGCCTCTGGAAACAGACGGCAGCAGCGACGAAGAACCGGTGCTTCCTGAATTCGGTGAAGCGCCTTTCGATGGATTTTACAGTACCGAATCCCCGTTCGGGGAGGACACCTACACCGAGGAAGATCTCGCTGCCGACGAGATCGCCGATTTCCTGGAGTCGCTGCATGACGAGGATTTCGAAGACGCGCTCGAGCAGCTGTTGAACGAGGGCGCCGCCCGTGTCCTCGCCGATGCGCAGCAGTGGTCTGCCCCACCTTCGGAGGCAGAGGCCCGTGAAGCCGTCGAGCAATGGATCGCTCCGCTCGTCGCAGAATGGGAACGCGCGATCGACGGCATGGAAGCTGGGCTCGAGAGCGCCGAACTCCACGACATCGCGGAGCAGGAACTCGACGAATTGCTCGAATCGTTGGAGCCGACGACGGGGTTCGAATCCGAGGCGTTCGAAAACTTCCTCGGCAAGTTGGTCCGGAAGGCGACGAGATTCGTCAAGAGGAAGATCCGCCAGGCCGTCAAGTTCGTCAAGAACCCGGTCAAGGGCGTCGTCGATATCGCCAAGAGCGGCCTTCGCACGATAAAGAGCGGCATCAAGACCATCGGCAAGTTCGTGCTCGGTCCGATTCTGGCGAGATTGAAGAAGGCAGGGCTGGCGCTGCTCAAAGGGGTCGTGCGTAGGCTGATCAAGCCACTGACCCGCGTCCTTCCGGCATCTGTTCGACCACTTGTACCCGTTGTCGCCAAAGCCCTCGGGATCGGTGAGGCCTCCGACGGCGAGACCGACGAAGGCGGCGTCGACGAGATGGGCACCGCGGCCGAGATGGCCCATGCATTCGACCAGGAACTGCTTCAACTCTATCTCGCGGACGGCGAGGAGGTCGACGCGTCCGAGCTCGACGAATCCTACGAGGACGAACCCGAAGCGGACGTCGTCGCCGAGCTCGACGATGCCCGCGCGCGACTCGCGACGCAACTGAGCGAATACGAAGGCTCGGACGCACCGGTCGCCGAGATCGAGCAGTTCATTCCGGTCGTGCTGGCGATACGACCGCTGCTGAAACTGGGCCTGAAGGTAACCGGTGCTCGTGGGAAGCTGATCAATCTCATCGCTTCGCCGCTGGCGAAGCTGATCAAAGGCATGATCGGCCGGAAGGCGGCTGCAACGATCGCACGGGTTGCGGGTCGGGACCCATCGAAGATGATCGCCCGAGCCGTGGTCGACGTCGGTTTCACCGCGCTCGGCCTCGAGGCAGCGGACTATGAACAGGATATCCCGGGCGAAGCGCTGGCCTCGGCGGTGGAGGCCACCGTGATGCGTGTGCTCGACGAGTTGCCCGAGGAGGCGCTCACCGACCCGCTGCAGGTATCCGCGGCGGTTCAGCGTGCGTTCGCGGAGTCTGTCGCTGCTTACCTGCCCGATCGACTGCTCAAGTCGGACCTTCCCGAGCGAGAGACCGCCGAGGAGGGCGGATTCTGGGTGATGATGCCGCGATCGACCCGGCCGCGCTACCGATTCCGCAAGTACACAAAGGTTTTCGCGGTGCCGATTCCGCGGCAGGTGGCGCGGGCCGTGCGGTGGTCCGATGGCGGCACCCTCGAGTCGTATCTCCTCGACCGGGGTGTCGACAAGTGGCCGGTGCAAGCGGAAATCGACCTCTACGAAACGATGCCGGGCACCGTTCCGGGACACTTCACGCGGGACGAGACGCTGCCTGCGGCCGAGGCTCCGTCGGCGGACGAGTTCCAGCCGCTCACCGCCGAGGCAGCAGGACTGCTCCTTCGCGAACCGGCGTTGGGCCGCGGCCGACGCGTCGTGACCCGGGCGGGCTCGTATCGCCCGGTGCCCGGCCAGCGATACTTCCGCGTTCGCGCCGCCAAGCTTCCCAGCCGTCGCGGGCGTCGGCCGCGCAGACCGGCCACGGTGCGCTGGGATCCCACCACCAAGCGCATGCGGATCGCGATCCGCCTGACGGAGCGTCGTGCCCGCCGCCTCCAGGCTCGCCTTCAACGGTCGTCACCCGCAGGCCAGCGTGATCTTCCCGCTGTGCTGACCGCGCTGCGCGAAGTCGTCCTGCCACGGCTGCAGTATCGGATCGCTCGCAGACTCGTCAAGTCCTCGATCGTCAAGGATCCAGTTGCCGCGGCGCAGTTGGCAGGCGCGATCGCAGGGTCGACGACCACAGGGATCTCGACCTATCTCGTCCAGCGCGGCGCTCAGTTGGCAACCGCTGTTGCCGACCCCGCGGATGGCGTCACGATTACGGTGACCTTCGACGGCCTGACCGATAATCCGTCGCAGGTACCCGCACCGACCGTCGCCGCGACACCGGGGACGGCGTGATGCCGGGCGACTTCACTACGGAGGCGGCCGCACTCGGCACCGAGGCGCGCCACTGGCGCCGCGCATGCGCGGCGCTCGGCGATCTCGACATCGGCGCGGCTGCCGGGGCCTGGAGGGAGCTCGAGTCCTACCTCGGCGTGAGCGTCCGTTCCAGTCTGACGGCGCAGGCAAGGCGGTTGACTGCGCTGGCCGATCGTGTCTTGTTCTCGCTGCAGGCCTCGCAGACGGCCGCCGATCTACAGGCAGCACGATCGGAGCTGCTGGCCGTGCGCCGTCGCTACGCTCGCGCCGAGGCCGTGGTCGACTTCTACTCGGACGCCGTCAACACCCGCACCAATCCGCGCATCGCCGCGGTGCTGCGCGGTCTCGACACGCTAGCCGTCGACAGCATGGATCGTGTGCTCAGGCCGCTGGGTATCGATACCCCGCCGGTGCTGACGTACCTCGACAAGGGCATGGGCGCCTCGATTCTTCGTGCGGGCGCACGACTCTGGGACGCTTCGCTGTCACCCGCGGCCGCCATCAAGATCACGCGGCACAATCTCTGGCAACCCACGTCACTGGTCCACGAGACCGGGCACCAGGTGGCGCACCTGACCGGCTGGAAGACAGAGTTGGCTGCGACACTGCACGAAACCCTGCTGCCGCACAGCGAACTCGCCGCCGACACGTGGCGCGACTGGGCGAGCGAGGTGGCCGCCGACGTCTACGCCTTCGTCCTGCTCGGATTCGCACCCGTCCCCGCATTGTCGGCCGTGGTGGACGGACCATCGCGCGCCGTGTTCCGGATGCCGATCGGCGATCCCCATCCCATCGCCGCACTTCGCGTCCAGTTCAACGTCGCACTCTGCCGATCATGGTTCGGCGCCGGTGAGTGGGACGCTCTCGGTGCCCGATGGATGGCGAGGCACCCGCTCGCGAAAGCCCGCCCGGAAGTGGCTGCCGTCATCCAGGCCAGCCTGCCGCTGCTGCCGGCGGTCGTCGACACGTGCACGAGAAGGTCTATGCAGGCGTTCGGCGGTGTGTCCCTGGCCACGCTCGCGGATCCCCGCCGCGTCGCCCCGGCGGAGTTGAACCGCCTCGCCGACCGTGCGGGTCCGTCGCTGTACACGTCGAGTTACCTGCAGCGACAGGAACCGATGCGCATCCTGGCCCTCACTGTCCTGCGCGGGCTGGAGTCGAAAACGGCACCAATCGAGATGGAGACGTGGCTGCGGCGCGTCGGTGGCGAGCGATCCAAAGCTGCATAGGAGCGAAGGAGATACCGATGGACACCAATCCGAAGGACTCACCCGAATCTGTCTCTGTCGACGTGATGATCCGGGCCCTCAAGGCACTCGCCGGCGGTGCGCCGGACCTGGACAACGCCCAGCGACGGCTGCCCTGCCAGTTCGCCGCCCTCCGCACTGCCCACGGCGACTTCAGGACCGACGGGGGGCTGCGCGCCTTCTTCACATCGCCGGTACTGCTTGTGTCCGGCTACGGCTCAAAGGCCACGGCGACACTGACGTTCGGCGCCGGAACGTTGCCTAAGGAAACGACTCTAGTTATATCGCGCGGCAGGTTGACGGAATCAAAAGATTTTGATGTCGATCCGGACAGGCACACGAAATATTCGATCGAAATCACGATACCCGACTACGGGGAAGATGTTCTGTTGGTCGAGGCAGTCGATCCGCAGGGGGTCCTGCTCGGCTTTGGAGTTCCGACGGTTCCCGTGGCGCCCGGCTAGCACGAGTCCACGCAACAGCGACCGACGCTCACACTGGAGACAGCGAAATGTTCCGTACACTTGTCAACGATCCGAGCATTGCACCCAGTTCGCCCAGGGTAGTTCTGGCAGACGCCTTGCTGTCGACCAGCCCGTTGCAGTTGAGTAGGTGGTTGGAGGAGGTCTGGTCGCGTGGAGGTATCGCCGACGACGTCGGCGTGTGGAGCAGAATCCTGACCTCCGCTCCCGCGCCGAACCCGTTGCCCCTTGTCGATACCAATCCCCTAGGCGACGTCGTGGGTAGGACCCGCCTACCCATTAACCTGCTCGCGACCTTCCGGTCGGGAGTCGCCCCGAATACAGCGACACCGATCGGGCCCCAACCTTGGTCCGGTGACATCGGGCCGCTCACCGGAACCGCGGCTCCTCCCATCTGGCGGCACTTGCTCTACGCGTACCTGGTCGAGTCGACAGGAATCTTCGAGATCCTCGCAGAAGTCGTAAGGCGCTATCTCGTTGGCGAAACGCTGCCGGCTCCCACCACCACCACGTCAGTATGGGTCCGTTCGACCGAGGAACTGTTCTTCCGCGATCCACCGTTGTTCAGTGCCGGTGGCCTGCTGACCAGCCAACTACGCCCCAACGCGCGCGTGAACCGGCGCAATGCCTACTGGCGAATGTTTGGCGTGGACCTTCCCCACCCACACGGAAGCGGAGTCGACGGTCAGCCCTGGAAGCGCGATGCCGGTGCAACGAGCAACACCAGATTCCTCGAAATCTGGAACGAATTGCTACGGCAAGTGTGGCTGGGATTCGAACACGACACCAACTCGTCGGGCCCCAAACCGACCGACGGGTCCTACATCGCTTACCTGTGCCGGACGCTCAGCGAGATGCTCCAGTTGAGGCGTCGAGGTGGCATGCTCGCCCGCGAAGAATTCGCCTACGTGACCATGCTCAGTTGGTTCCATCTCACGGTCGAACATGACACGTCACTGGTCCTCGACCTATCGGCCAACGCCGGTGGGGCTGGCAACGCGGCAGATCGCCTTGCCGCCATCGGTGCTCGCGTCGGCGTCGCGCCGTCGCGACAAGCACGCGAACTCTTCGAGTTGGCAGATCTGGTCTCGCCACTCATGTGGGCGATCGAGGTCGGCATGTTCAACACGCCCTCCGCTGCCGACATGCTCTACCGCCACGCCAATCTCGGGGGCATCTCGACGGAGATCGCGCGACTGATGAACCGGATCATCGACCTGTGGCAGTCCGCCACCGGCGAGCGGGTGAAGGACCTTGCGGTGACGACCAGACCGTCCTCGCAGGTCCGCTCGGCGCAACCGACGAAAATGCTCCCTGGCGGACTCGTGCCCACCGCGCAGCCGTCTGCAGTGTCGACGAACGGTCAACCCGCCGGCCGGCGCTGATCGAGTCAATCGAAAGAGAGCCAAGGTGATGAGCAGCCCGGATGGATCGGTGCACGTCTCAACGCCCTCTGGGTCGCAACGGCCGGTGCGCGAGGACGTGTTCACCGAAGAGATGCACGAAGACCAGTGGGAGCATCCGGTCGCTGGTGAAGCTGTCAACGGGGAGGCAGCGGAAGTCGATGAATCTATTTGGGAGGTAGCCGGCTTCGCCAGCGAGTTCGAGGAATCAGAAGCGCCCGAACCGAGTCGGTACTCCCGGGAATTTCTCGGGGCGCGGTCTGCCTACCTCGGTGAAGCGGACCCCCTCGGCGGGGAGGTATCGGACGAATCCGATTGGCTGATAGAAGATTCGGCGAGTGAGTGGGCAGAGGCGGTGAGTGAAGCAGAGATCGAGAACTATCGACCGGTCCGCCGCGACCCTGACGAAGCCGCGCCCGGCTGTGCTCGGTGCGGGAAGCCACATCGAAAACGGTCCTCGGCAGTGCCGGCGGATGTCGTGGCATTCGTCCGGCGGTACCGCCCGCCCGCCCAGACAAGTCAGGCCCGCAGCCGAATTCCTTGGTTGGTCACACTCGGCCAGGGCGCATCACTCGCGCGCGAGGTTGCCATCGCGGGATACGCCACCGCACCGAAATATGCGTCTACCCTCACCGGGTCATGAAATTGATCGAGAAGGCCACGTAATGCCGCTTGCGCCGGCGTCGTCGATCGACACCCACCCCATCAGCTACCACAGCGGGTCCACACGTCGTTTCCGCTGCATTGGGGGCCGTCTTGTTGTCGTGAAGGGAAGTGATCGCCATGAGCGGCAGGTCGGAATCAGCGGTCTGCGCCTCCCAAGGATCCGATGAGGCAGACCCGGCGGGGTGGCCCACGCGCGAAGACCTATTTGTCGATTCCGTCAGGGAGGCGGAATCGGGTTGGGCCGAGGCCGATGACTCGGAATCGGACCGATATGCACGAGCCGACGAACAGCTCTCCGACCCGGCGTTCGAGTCGGATACTCGATTCGAGTCGGATTACGGCGCCGAGGCTGACCCCGAAGTCGAGCCCGGTTACGGCCCGGAGACCAGCGAGCACGGTCTCGATACCGAGGACGCGGATCGGGCGACCGACTCCTTTGTGGATGAAGCCGAATTCGCCGAAGAGCTGGATGAATCCGGTTGGGAGAAAGAGCACTCCGTCGATGAGGTCGAACGTGACGGTGCGGAATACGACGAGTACGACTCGATGGAAATACCCGTCGAGTTCGGGCACGACTCGTACGCGGAGGATGACACCCCAGACACCGATCGGACCGGGTCTGACCTCGAAGAACCTGCCGATTTCCACGATGCTCGAGAAACATGCGAATGCGAGAACTGTGCCCATTGCGCCGAACAGGCGGACTCGTCGGCGGAGGCGTTCGAGGCGCCGGTAGTGCCCGCGAATACTCGCCCACCCATCCGATCGACTTCGACGTTGCGGGAAGCATGGCGCGAGTATCGTTGTGCGACCGCCCGGATGGTGAGCCTCCGGATGTTCGGAAATTGGAACACGCCCGTCAATCCGAGGACAGTCGAAGCGTGGCGTGCTCTGGAGTCGTCCCTGACCTCGGCCGGGTACGAGGTTCATCGGGCGTGGGTATATGTGTGCCGCAATATCGGCGGCACCGCGTCGGCTTCGCTGCACGCCTACGGCTTGGCGATCGACATTGATCACTCGAGACCCACGTGCAACGTCAATCGCCCGACGCCGAACCGCCGGCAAGTCTGGTTCTCGTCGGCGGCGACGAAACCGGATCGCTGTCTCGACGTTCGGCGCGGAACGGCGGACACAAGTTTCACACCGGAACAGGTGGCGGCTGTGGAGGCGATCCGCACCGTCGACGGGTTCCAGGTCTTCGCGTGGGGTGGCCGTTGGTCGACGACCAAGGACACGATGCACTTCCAGATCAACGTGACGCCGACAGAACTTGCCCGGGGGATCGCACCCGAGAGCATCGGCACCGTCCAAGCTTCGGAAGCCTCGGACGAGTACGGCGCCGAACAGTGGCCACAGCCCGAGGATGAACCGGCGGCGTTCGATAGGCTTTCCTCCGGCGGGTACTTGGATTCAGAGCTCATTGATGCAGACGAAGCAGACGCTGAATTGCAGGGACACGAAGACGAGCCGATGAGGCTGGCCGACGAGGCGATGGACAGCGAAGGGGAGCGACAGCTCACAATTCCGTCGACCCGACCCGTAGCGACGGCGGCGGATCTGGACACCGCCTTGCGCGTTGCGTTCACGACGACGGGCGTGGCGATCGTTGCCCGCTCGGGCTGCGGATACGCGGTGCACCAGATCGGGACCCCCGCAATCTGTGTGCCTGAGCCGCTGGTCTGGAATGTCCTGACAGTTACCGAAATTCACGCTGTCGTGCTCAACGGGCGAACGGCGTACCTCCCTGATCCCGCCGGGGTGGGTCGGTGGGTTCAACTGCCACGGATGAAGGAGTTCTTCGCTCTTCCCGGTGCGACGCAAGGAAGGCAACGGGCGCGATGGATTGCTGCACTTCGCAAACCAGGTTCGACACTGCCGCCGATCGATCTCAACCGCGCCGACAGCGCTCTGCTGCGCGCGTTGCTCGTGTGGAACGCGCAACATGCGCATCCAGTCGATACGGTTCACCGGAGGATCGGCGGCGTGCCGCGGGACCGTGGTGGTCGCGTGAATGGCGCCACGGCACCGATTGCTCCCATTCCCCTCAGTGAACCAGACTGCTATCTCCCGGTGATCTTCACTGTCGAGGGGGGGCTCGAGAGCATCAACGCGTGGGACGCCGGCGCCGGACTCAGCCTTGGACCGATCCAGATCAACGCGCAGCGCGCGGCGCTGCCCCGCTTTCTGTGGGCGGTCTGGCAGGAGGATCCCGCGCTGTTCACACGCGTGCTCGGCGCCGATACGCTCGGCTGGCAGATGCGCGTCCACGGTGACCATCCCGATCTGATCGCAACGCGGGGCACGTCCGTGGTCACAATGCACGGCAGCGACACCGATGCCGACGTCCGGCGCATGATCCGATACCTGCACAACGGCGATCCCGGAAAGGAGGGCTTCGACCCCGCCTGGCGGCGCCGCCCGGCGGCGGCGATGCTCGCACTCGTGTGCTGGCCGCACATTCAAGAACTACTCCTGCGCGCCTCCTCGGACTGGTTGCGGCCCGGACTGGCCGCGATCAACCGCGCAGGAATCGGGCCTGTCGATCCCGTCCGGCCCGACCAGGACACGTTCGTGTTGACGGCACTGCTCTTGTCAGCGTATGTCCGGTTCTCCAGCTGCTTGCCCAAACTGCTCAAACTGCTGGTCAAGTGGCCGAGCGCGGGAGCAAAGCTCGAGCATTTACAAGGCGCGGTTGAATCACTCGGCGACCCGTGCCGGGAACTCATTCCCCGCCTCAGCGCCCAGAAGACCAGTGCACGCAACGTATTCCGGGAACTGCCGGTCACCGCGCGGTCGACCCCCGGCGACGCGACAATCCGCGGGGCGACGACATCCGAGGAGGCATGGGGGACCGTCGGGACGATTCCCGGCGGCCCCGCCGGCGGACTGGCGGGTCGCCGAATGGGCGCCTGGGCGGATCGCCCGAGTGCGGTCGTGGCGCCACCTGCGATAACTACGCCCTCCCGTACGCCCCCGGCGTCGTCCGCGCGACCGGAGGGCCGTGCCGGTGGGGCCATCGCGACCGAGAAGGAGTGCGTTGCCGTTCCCGTGCTTGTCCCGCCGACTCTCGCGTGCCCGGCAATGGACGGCGTGTCCGCCGACCGGCCGCTCCGAATGCCCTCTCCCCGTGCTGGGCGGTTTGAATCCGATCCGGCGATAGCCGCTTTCGCGACAGATCTTGGTCGTTGCTACGCGACCCGCAAGGGTGGCTCGGACGACGAACGCGCTCGAATCACCACCTGGATGGCCGACGATCTCGCGTCGGACTATGCGGCGTCCCTCGCAGCGGGCCTGGTTCGCTACGGCGAAGCGTGGCGAAAGCGTGCCGATACTGCCGTCCAGCAGCGCGCGGAAGAACTGCGGCGCACTCGCCGGGGCGTCCTCACTACCGATGACCTCGCGATCGTGGAGCGGGAGCGGTGCGTGCAAGAACTCTGGCTGGCGGGACGAATGAACTGGCTGCGGACCGGCTGGATGGTAGGCCAACGAGAGAAGATCGACTTCTCCACGCTGATGCCGCCTTCGATTCCCATGCTGAGGAGTTTCGCACCGCCCGCGCTGCCTCCGGGGACAGAACCAAGCCTTGTGCCGATCGAGCCCGAAGGCCGCGGAACACCGATTACTTCGGAGGCCAAGAGGTTTCTGGTCGAGCTTCGAGGTCGGTCCTCGGGATTCGATGCCGCCAACTACAGCGGACACGGCGGGGGCAAGTTTTCGGGCCGTGGCCTATCCCTCGACCTCAGGCTCCGTAGTCCCCTCGACAGCCGCGGATTCTACCCGCGCGACAAGGCGATTGCATTTCTTGCCGACATCGATGCCGCCGCACGCGCGGTCGGGCTGCGGTGGCGGGTACTATACAACGACTTCGCCGTTGCTGCACACGTAAACCGACTGAAAGGCGCCCGCCATGTCGGCTTCGTCGGCTCGCCGAGTAGAAACCTCAACTGGCACGGCCCCCTCGTTCTGCACTTCCATCTCGACCTCGCGCCGTGATTCGCGGCTGCCGAGATGCTACTGCCGACTCACCTGTGCCAGTGAGCATGTCCAGTGCGCGGTCCGCAAGGTCCAGGACGTGGTCGATGTCGCGGCCGTCGCGGCCGGCGGACATCGAGGTTGCGAGCAGGGTGTGGTGCAGCACGTTTTCGCGGCGGGGCCGGTCGCAGCGCCTTGTGTCTGAGCATGCTGCTCCGAAAGCTCCGCAAATCGCTCAGCTGATGTGCCCAGCGCCGCTGCCTGTGCAGGCCAAATCTACTACCGCCGTGCGGATCAGCGGATGCCGGAACCGCAGCCGGTGGCTGTCGGCATCGTAGGAATGGCCGATGAGCAGCGCCGGACCCCGACAGCGTCCCCACCTGATCGCAGCTGTGGTGCAGCACCTAGTGGGACGTTCGTCCACAAGCGTGGAGCCGTTGCGAACGGAGACGGTCTTTGTAGCGTGTCGGTTGCCGCCGAAAGCCGTTGAGGTTGATCAGGTTCAGAACACCGTTCAGAACCGGGCAGGTCTCAGGCGTGGTGCGATGGACGCTAGCGTACGGTGTCGCGCCCCGTAGTTCGTTGGTTTGCGGAGTTATAGGTGCAGGCGGGTTGGTCGTGGTACACCAAGCACATGGCCGGTATTCAGCATCTGTCGATGAGGGTTCCGTGGCGAGACCGGCCCTGGGACCAGTTCATCTGCACCGAACCCCTGGGCAATTCGTCGTGCACTCTGCTGGCCTCGATCGGCAAGAACCGCGACGACGAGTTCGAGGCCGACCAGCGCGGGCGGGACATCGGCCTCCTCGACCAGAACCGGTTGCCGTGCTTGAGCGAACGAGGCACCTTCATGTCCCCCGACGGCTACAGCGTAGTGAAAAGCCATCCCTACCAAGATAATCGCGCATTGCGCGGAACACTGCACGACACCACTGTCACAGTGCCGGGATACGCGTTCGAATCCGTTCCCTTCCGCTGGCTCAGCCGCACTTCATTCGCCCAGGACATCGGCCATGGGCGGGTGCCCGCGTTCGACCAAACCGCGGAGGACGCCGCCGACGCTGCCTTGCAGTGGTCCCCGAACTGGATCATGAACGGCGCGAACCAGCGTGCGATCATCGACGCGTTCTTCGAACCGGTGTCGCCTGGCGACTCACTCGTCTTCGCCTATCTGAAGCATTCACCGCTGCAGGAGGAACGGACGGACCGGCTCTTGGTTGGCGCTGCTCGCGTCACGCGAGTGACGGCGCCCCCGATGTGGAATCAGACCGGCAACCCGCCCTTCGACTCCTCGATGTGGGAGACGATAGTCGAGCACTCGCTGCGCCCGGATATGGGTGACGGAATCCTTCTGCCCTACCAGGAACTGGTCGACCTCGCCGACCAAGGTGCTGATATCGGCCGGGCGCTCGCGTGGGCACCGGAAGGCCGGAATCTGGAATTCTCCTACGTCACCGAGCACCTCTCCGACGATGCGGCGATCGAAGCCCTGGGCTCACTGCAGACAGCGGCGGTCGCCATGCGCGAACTCGGGCTGACCGTCCCCGATGCGGGCATGGATTGGCTGCGAGACCAGACCGAGCGGATGTGGCAACTACGCGGCCCGGTACCAGGACTGCCCGGCGTGCTTCATGTGATCGGTGTCCAGCACCCATATCCGGCATCCCGGGCTGTCCTGTCGGCAGTCGGCGACAACGGCGATCCGTGGGAGTATCTGGAGCAGGTTTTCGCCGACCCGACCGGTGCCCCCGACACGGTTACCTGCCACATCGGACGCACGCAAGCGCGGGTGTGGGCGAAAACCTCACCTGAGCGCCGTGCGGTATTGCGTTTGCTGTCCGGCCTCGACATCTCACCCACTCAAGTGGAGATGATGCTCGACGGTGCGACCGAGGTCGAGATGGAGCCCGAGGATCTGCTCGCCAATCCGTATTTCGCGGCGACGTGCACCTACGGCGTTGCCGATCATGTGCCGTTCACGACCGTGGACCGTGCGATGTTCCCCCCGGCGCACGTCACGTGGCGTCCGCCGATTCCCGAGGAATCGGCGCTGAACGACCACATCGACCGCAGACGAATCGAAGCGTTGCTGACCGATGTCGTCGAGCGACAGGCACTCCACGGAGACACTGTGGTACCGGTCGGTGAAGCCGTCGCGCTGGCCCTCGATGTGCCGCTCGCTCAACCACCGGCGTTGAACACGACTATCCTGGCCGGGCTCGATCTCGACCACGATGGCATCCAGGACTGGACCGAGTGGTCTCCGCTGACAAGTGTGTTACTGGCCGACGACATCCCGGCATACAAACTCGTCCGGATGGAGACGACCGCGGACACCATCCGCGAATGGGTTTCTGTGCAGCGCAAACGCCCCCGATTCGGGCCGATCCCGGACGCGCGGACCGTCCTCGACGAAGCCTTGCGCCGCAACAAAAGTGTCACCGGCGCGCTCGACGAGATCGAGGAGAAAGCCCGGACCGAAAAAGCTGCGGGCCTTTCGGCCCTGTATGACTCCCCGCTGTCGGTGCTGATAGGTCCTGCCGGGACCGGAAAAACAACATTGCTGCGCGCCTTGGTCGAGTACGACGATGTCGCCAGCGGTGGCGTGCTCCTTCTCGCGCCCACGGGCAAGGCTCGTGTGCAACTGGAAACCAAGGTGGGACAACCCGCCAAGACTCTCGCCTCTTTTCTGGCCCGCACCGGGCGCTACGACGGCGAAACCGGGCGCTACCTGGTCTGGGGTGAGGAAAAGCCAAGGCAGACTTTCGGTGTGGTCATCATCGATGAGGCTTCGATGCTCACCGAGGAGATGCTCGCCGCCGCCCTTGACGCCTTGGCCGGAACACGTCGGCTGGTGTTGGTCGGAGATCCGAGCCAGTTGCCTCCGATCGGGGCGGGACGGCCGTTCGTCGATCTCGTGCACGAATTGCGTCCGCAGCGACTCGGCACCTGGTTCAAAGTGGCACCGGACTATGTGGAGCTGCAGATCCCGCGTCGTCAGCTCTCCGACGGAACGCACGGCACCCGCCACGATCTGGAGTTGGCCGCCTGGTTCGGCGAAAACACCCGTGGCGCCGGGGACGACACGATCTGGACCGACCTGGCGACTACACCCGACCTGCCGACTGTGCGCTACGTATCATGGGCAGGCCGCAGCCCCGTCACCGCGCTCACCGACGAACTCAACCAGTATTTCAACCTCGCCGACGCCGACGACCCGATCCGGGCATTCGCACTCACCTACGGCGGCGAGATCAGCGGCAAGTACCTCAACTGGGTGCGCGGCGCGGGCCCTCGAGCCGAACTGTGGCAGATCTTGTCCCCCACCAGATCCCGCGCCTTCGGGACTGTGGAACTCAACCGTCACATCAAACGCACCTACCGCGCAGCCGACACCGAATGGGCGCAACGAAACACCTACGGCGGCAACATCGCGAAACCACTCGGCCCGGAACTCATCGTTCGTGGGGACAAGGTCATGCAAACCGCAAACCGTCGTTCGCGCGCGTACCCCGCGGATGGCGCGATGAACTACATCGCCAACGGAGAGATCGGCGTCGGTATCGGTTTCACCCTCCCTGCCGCGAAGAAACCCAAGAACAAGCTCAAGCTCGACGTCGAATTCTCTTCGCAACCAGGATTCCAGTACAGCTACTGGCCCAGTGACACCGAAGAGCCACTGCTCGAGCTGGCCTGGGCCGTCACCGTGCACAAATCGCAAGGCTCGGAATTCGATGTCACGTTCCTGGTTCTACCCGCCCGCGCCAACCTCTCCCGCGAACTGATGTACACCGCACTGACCCGGCAGAAGAACAAGATCGTCATCCTGCACGAAGGCTCCCTTGCCGAATTGCGCGACCTGGCACATCCCGCACGCTCGGAAACCGCCCGCCGCCTCACCGACCTGTTCCGGACACCGGAGCCGGTTCAACTCGAATTCCGTGGTACGGAGAAGCGATTCGACCGCAAGCTCCTCCACATCTCAAGCGGCGGGATTCCGATGGCGTCGAAGAACGAGGTCATCATCGCCGGGTTGCTGGACCAACTCGTCCCTGGCAGTTGGCAATACGAGGCGCCACTCACCGGGGCAGACGGCCGTGTCGTCCTGCCTGACTTCACCGTCGTCGCACCCGACGGACGGGTCGTGTACTGGGAGCACGCCGGAATGCTCGATCTTCCCGACTACGCCCGCAAATGGGCTCTCAAGAAGTCCTGGTACGCGGCAAACGGCATCCTCCCCCATGACGCGGGCGGCGGACCGAACGGAACACTGTTTTTGACCGATGACCGAGCAGGAGTCGACGCAGCAGCCTGGCTCGCGGCCGCTGCCGACCTTCTGTGTGTCCAGCCGGCCATTACGAATCCCAACGGTGGAGCGAGACCACGTGCAGCGAAGAAGGTGGCACCGACAAGAGGGCGTCGCACATGAGGCGCCGGATCGTCGGCGACACGTCGTCGTATTCTCCATTCCACTTCACGCGCAAATGCGGAAAGCACTTCCAAACACCGCAGCTACTGTCCTGGGCGCAGCGGTGATCGTGGTCTGCGGATCCAGACCGTGCCCGACGTTTGTTCCGGCCACAGCACCGGCGTCCATGCTGAGCCACCCACGCCGAGTTCACGCAGCTCGGGCGGCGTTGTGCTCGTTGCGCCACTTCGATCGCGCGGCTACCAACGCGATCACGAGGTACCGCATCCCGCATCGGTGAGGTGTCGGGTTGCCGGGTCGGTGATATCGACACAGAACCTGGACGCGGACTGTCCGCCGCCAGACCACGCCTGGTCCCGGCGGCCTCGACGACAAAGGAACAAAAGGCAACCGTCGACGCTACGTCCCACTGATCGAAGAAGTTTCGGCAACTGGTTCGCGATCGCATCGCCGTGATCGGTGAGGACAACCTCGATGCTCGCCTCTTCGTCGGCCCCCGCGGTGGACGGATCGCCACCGGAGTGCTGCGCGATGCCACCCACTGGGACGAAGTGGTCACGAAACTCGGGTACGAACACCTGCGTCGGCACGATCTCCGGCACACCGGGCTTACCTGGATGGCCGACGCCGGGGTCAGTCTGCACCTGCTCCAGATGATCGCGGGCCACGCCGACAGTTGAACCACGAGCGATATCTACACCCGGACCGACGGGAGGTCACCGATGCCGGCGACAAGCTGTCGAACCACCTACGGTCCCGTTCTGGTCCCGCTCCTCGTGTGGTGGGCTAACAGGAAAACCCTCTCCGACCGAGGTCAGAGAGGGTTTTCTACTGTCGGGCTGACAGGATTTGAACCTGCGACCACCTGAGCGAGCGTTCCGGTTCTCCTGACCGTACCACCCATCTATGCCGAATAATGCTCAGTGTCAGCGCTTTTCGCTAACTGACTCATCTCAACGATTCTCATGAATTCGCATTGATTCCGGTCAAAAGTGTGGGGTTTCTGTGGGGCGCTTCCGAGCTCGCTCCCCTAGAGCTCCTGACGGGTTCCGTCGGGTGACAGCGAGAGCCGCTGCCGTGCAGGAGGTTTCGTCGTGGCAGCACCCTGGATCGTGGATGACGAGTTGTGGTCGGCTATCGAGCCGCTACTGCCGGTCAAACCGGCAGAGACACCCGGCCCTGCCCAGCACGACCCGAGGCTGGTATTCCAGGGCATCCCGTTCGGGTGGGTGGTCCCGCTACTACCTGCGCATCACTCCGACACAGTCCTGGAGCTGGAATCCGGCCGGTGACCAATGGCACGACAACCGCCACGCTGAGCGCTGACGACCCGCGGGCGCAATTGCAGCCAGTCCGAGACTCCGGCGGTAGTCGGAACGGGGCGGTCTCGGTGCGACACAATGGATCAGCCCTGGGGTTTGCCTCGGCACAGCTCGGAGTACGGAATGTCGTTCGAAACCCAGTTCTTCCAGAGCTCGTCGCTGGGATTCGAGGTGAGTTTGTCGCAGATCGCGTCCCGCCATGCGGCGGGCGCCGGTAGCTGCCAGATCCCACCGCCTTCAAAGGGAGAGGCTTCGTCCAAGGCGACTCTCTGGGCAAATACGAAGACTCGACGCCCATCCTCGCTGAAATCGACAAGCGGGGTCGGGCCGAGTGGTGCGGTGACGATCGGTTCGCCGATCTGACGTCCGGTGTCGGCATCCCAGAACCGCACTGTGTGGTCCGTGGACGCGGAGACGAGGTATCTGCCGTCGGGGCTGTAGCTGATCGAATCGAGTTTCTCGTCGTGGCCTTCGAAAGGCTCGCCGACGACGTTGCCACTTTCGGTGTCCCATTGTCGGATCGTCAGGCCGTCTGCGACCGCGATGCGCTGATTGTCGTCGCGGAGCGCCATTCCCGTGACGAAGCCCTCGATCGCCTTGCCGACCGGTTGCCTTGTTGTGGTATCCCAGATCCGTACGGAATCGGAGCTGCGGGAGTACAGACGGCGCCCGTCCTCGCTGAATACGATCTCATCCACGCCGTTCTCGTGGCCTGTCAACGGTTCGCCGATCTGATGCCCCGTCGCCCAGTCCCAGAGCCTGATTGCCTTGTCCCCGCTGCCCGTTGCGAGGGTCTTCCCGTCCGGGCTGAACTCCACGGTATTCAACGTGTCGGTGTGCCCCTTCATCGGCGCGCCGCGCTGGCGGCCGTTCTCTGCATCCAGGACGCGGACATCGTTGTCGCGGCCCACCACTGCGAGCCAGCGCTCATCCGGGCTGAAAGAGATCTGCATACCTCCGCGGAGCGCCTCGGAAACGATCACGGCCCCAACTCGTTCGCCGGTGTCGGCATTCAACCGTTGCAGCACACCGTCGCGAAAGATGACGATCTGCGGACGATCGGTGTCTATGACCAGGCGGGAATCCGGCATCGCCTGCTCCACCGCCCGGCTGCCGCCTACCTTGCTGGGCAGCGCGGAGTCGGGATCGGCTCGGAATATCTGGCCGGTATCGTCGGCTACCGCAACGATCCGATTACCGTCAGGGGTGAAAGCGACGTGCAGGACGGCCGTATTGAGTCTGAGTGGATCGCCGACCTGCTGACCGGTGTCGGGGTCCCATAGTCGCACAGTCTTGTCGTCGCCGCCGGTGACGATCCGGCCCCCCTCCGGGCTGAATGCCACCGACACGACGGCGCCGAAGTTGCCGGTCACCGGGTTCGCGACTGCTGCGCCGGTCTCGGTGTTCCAGATCCGCAACGGTGTGCCTGCGCTCGCCAATGGACCGACGCCGATGGTGTTGCCGCCGGCGGCGATGAAGTGGCCGTCGGGACTGAAGCTCAGACTCAATATCGCTTCGGCGTTTTTGACGCGGGGGTCGCCGGCGGGTGCCGTTTCCCTGAGTGCCGCGCCGCTGTGGGCGTCCCAGAGCTTGACAGTCTTCGCTGCACCGGCGGACGCCAAGCGATTCCCATCCGGGCTGAACGCCAGAGCCTGAACCTCTGTACCAGGTTCACCCATCGCTGGCCCTATCTGCCGGCCGGTCCGGGCATCCCACAGACGTGCGTGATCTCCGTAGCCTGCGGCGACCCGGTTTCCATCCGGGCTGACGACAGCGGCTCGCATCCAACCCGCACTGTCCGTCAAAGGTTGTCCGCTCGGCTTGCCCGTCGTCGAGTCCCAGACCTGAATGATCCTGTCCCGGTCGCTCACGGCGAGATACCGCCCATCCGGGCTCACCGCCATGACCTTGCCGTCGGCGACGAAGGGCTCCCCGAGCGGGTTCCCCGTCTCCGTGTCCACCAGTTCGATTCCCGACGGTGTGCGCGTGACAATCCGCCGACCGTCGGCGCTGAGCACACCGCCCTTCGCATCCAGGTCGATGATCTTGTGCAGGCGTGCTTCGTTCCGCAAGGTCGTCAGCAGCGCACCGAGGTCGGGATTCGTCGAGATATTCTGTGCGGCAAGAAGTTTGTTGAGAGCCGCCAACTCGCTGCCAGGCTGGCCGCCGGCCAGCATCGACTGTGCCTGCGAGATCAGGCGCCCGGCGAGCGCCTCTTTGCTGCGGTCAGCGGCATCGTTGCGGGCGTCGGTGGCCGAGTACCAATTGAGGACGGCCAGGACAGCCAGCACGACCGACACCAGGCACACCACGGCCAGGACGGCCGACATCCGCCGGAATCGCCGTCCTGCTCGCCGCTCATCATCCAGTTCGGCCTCGCGCTGGGCGGCAGCGACCAAGAGGGCTTGCTTCTCCTTTTCCGCGTGGGCCGCGTGGGCGGCGTGGGCGGCGCGCTCGACTTCGGAGCGGCGCCGGTCGCGGTGTTCGCGCACGACGCCGGTGAGCACATCGTGCGTCAGTTCTATCCGCTGCGCTCCGTGGTATTCCTCGAGTCGCACCAGGCGTGAGCCGATCAGCCGATCGAGTTCGTCGCCGGTCAGCCGTGACGGCACCGCGTCCTCACGGGCATAGCTGTCGCGAAAACCCTTCTCGGTGATCAGTTCCGACTCGATGAATTCCGCGACACGCGGTGACAGATCACGCACGCACGACACGTAGTAGTTCGACAGAATGTCGCGTTGGGCATCCGCGACCAGCTGTTCGTCGAAGTGCGCCCGCCCACGCCGCTTCCGCTCTTCGTTCAGCTCGCGGCAGAACAGGCTCAGCAGCGCGGGCTCCACGTCCGAAGCGGCGAGATCGCCGAGGACATCGATCAAGGACGCATCCCGGCCGAGGTGCAGGTCCTCACCGGCGATGATGCCGACCACCCGGTGTGCGAGAGCATCGGTGATCAGGTGACCCGACGGCTTGCGGACCGCATCGAACGCCGCGTCCGCGCGAAAGGGAAGCAGCCGCATCCGGGACCGTCCCAGCGCGGGAATCAGTGGGCACCACTCCTCGAGGTTGGGAAGAAAGTCCTCCCGCAACGTGATCAGCAACTTGAAATTCTGCGACCGCAACCGGAACCGGCCTGCCTCGGCCTCATCGTTGTCGATCCGGGCGGCCACATCGTCGGAAATCCGGTTCTCGGCGAGGTCGCCGAGGTCGTGCATGAATTCCCGTACGAGATCCGGGACGCGCTCACCGCGGGTGAAGAGTTCCTCGAACTGGTCGAGAACGATCACCGGCGTGAGCGGATAGTTCTGCGCACTCCAGAGTTCGAAGTCCTTGCGATGCAGGTACTCCCAGAGCGATTCATCGTCGAGAGGCAGCATCGCATCGGGCGCATCGGCCCGGATCGAGTTGCGTACTGATCGGTGCAGCTGGCGAGACAGTGTCGCCGCGTTCGGTGTGAGATCCAAGCGGATGTAGATCGGCAGGTAGTTCTCGTCGCGCAGTGCGGGAAAGAGGCCGGCTCGCAGCAGCGACGTCTTCCCGAGTCCGGACCGCCCGTACAAGACCGTGACCGGGGCATCGCGCACGTGGATCAGCAGGGACTGTGCCTCTCGGTCGCGCCCGAAGAAGAACGCCTGCCCGTTCTCCTCGAACGACGCCAGCCCCGGCCACGGGTTCTCGTCGTCGAGTTGTCCAGCTCTCGTTCCGGGAGTCACGCCGCTGTCCGCCGCATCGCACGGATTTCATCTTTCAGCATGGCGGTGAGCCCCGCATCCGGCTCGCCGCCGGGCGCACTACCGAAGTGCAGGCGTCCGAAAGACTCTGGTATCTGCCGGTAGCGGCTCGGGTCGTCATCGTAGTTGTCGTCGATGACCACGGGCACGATGAAGCGGCGGCTCGGAATGGAGCGGGCGCGATCGGCCGCCTCGTACCATTCTCGGAAAACGTAACCTTCGTCCGCGTGCTCGGTATTCATGGAAATTATCGGGACGAACAGGCGGACTGTCCGACGGATGCCGCTCAGAACCTCGTGTTCCCACGCGTCTCCTGGACAGATCCGTCGCTCGTCGAACCACACGTCCCCGCCCAGGCTCGTGATCGCGTCGCACACCCGCCGCGCCGCGTCCGCGTCCTCGCGCATGTAACTGATGAAGATCGTCGGTGTGTCCGGAGGCGAAGGATCGGCCGCGCCGACCGCATCGTGGTGCCTGGGCGCGACCTGCCGGAGCCAGCGAGCGTGTAATTCGTCGACGAAGGTGGCCGGTTCGATGTCCAGTTGCTGGACCAGCGTCTTACGGCAGTATGTCGCGAAGAAACTCGACAGGGAAGATTCTCGTGACGCCGAGCAGCCGGCGAGAAAGAACGGAATGCGTTCCAGGGACAGCCGGGTGTTGCTGGACATCCGTAACAGGAAACGCCCGAGCCAGTCGGGGATCTCACAGCCGATGAAGAGCAGCGGATGCTGCTCGTAACCCCGACTGCCGTCGTGCAACAGATAG
>NZ_JBHXAY010000080.1:0-34299 GCF_042728775.1 Nocardia sp. NPDC060259 | reverse complement strand
CTCAACGATCCCCAGTTCGACGACCCGTCGGTGATCTCCGGTGGCATGGCGAAGGTGTCGATCTTCGTCGAGGTCGAGGGCGCCGGTGACTTCCTGCCCCCGTACGCGGGCAATCTCGACATCATGACCGCCGCCGCCACCCGCGTGGGTGACGTGCTGGCCGACCAGATCATCTCCGCTCGGGTGTAAGGAGTTTCGACCATGAGCAATATCCTGAAGCCCTTCTCGGGCGAACTCGATGTGCGTGTCACCGACACCTCGCTGCGCGACGGCTCACATCACAAGCGCCACCAGTTCACCGTGGACGAGGTGCGTAACATCGTTGCCGCCCTCGACGGTTCGGGCGTCCCGGTCATCGAGGTGACCCACGGCGACGGCCTCGGTGGTTCCTCGTTCAACTACGGGTTCTCGAAAACCCCTGAGCAGGAACTGATCAAGGCCGCGGCCGAGACCGCCAAGCAGGCCAAGATCGCCTTCCTCATGCTGCCTGGCGTCGGCGTCAAGGAAGACATCAAGATCTCCCAGGACAACGGCGCGTCCATCTGCCGTATCGCCACCCACTGCACCGAGGCCGATGTCTCGATCCAGCACTTCGGTCTCGCGCGCGAACTCGGCCTGGAGACCGTCGGCTTCCTGATGATGGCCCACTCCACCACGCCGGAGAACCTGGCCAAGCAGGCCCGCATCATGGCCGACGCGGGCTGCCAGTGCGTCTACGTCGTCGACTCCGCGGGCGCCCTCGTCCTCGAGCAGGTGTCGGACCGCGTCTCGGCCCTGGTCGCCGAACTCGGCGACGACGCCCAGGTGGGCTTCCACGGCCACGAGAACCTCGGCCTCGCCGTGGCGAACTCGGTCTACGCCGTGCGCGCCGGCGCCACCCAGATCGACGGCTCGGCTCGCCGCTTCGGCGCGGGCGCGGGCAACCTGCCGGTCGAAGCCTTCATCGGCGTCTGCGACAAGCTCGGTATCAAGACCGGCGTCGACTTCTTCGCCGTCACCGACGCCGCCGAAGACGTCGTCCGCCCGGCCATGCCGTCGGAATGCCTCCTCGACCGCCAGGCCCTGATGATGGGCTACGCGGGCGTCTACTCCAGCTTCCTGCGCCACGCCGAACGCCAAGCCGAACGCTACGGTGTTTCCGCCGCCGAACTCCTCGTCCGCGCGGGTCGCCGCAAGCTCATCGGCGGCCAGGAAGACCAGCTCATCGACATCGCCCTGGAACTCCAGCGCGAAGCCTCGGTCACCACTTCGGCCTGACCAACCACCCCGAAACGGCGTGACCCGAACCCTCGGGCCACGCCGTTTCGGCGTATCAGGGCAACTTTGTTCCGCCGTCGGCGCGTAGGCCTCAGGGCGCTGTCGCCGTGGTGTGAGCGTCGTCCAAGCTGGTCGGGAGGCCGGTGTCGTAGATCGACAGGATGTCCGTTGTGCTGCTGAGGGCATGGACGACCGCGGGGGCGGGGGAGACCAGTAGCTGTGGGTAGTCGACCTCGCCGAGAGTGGGATCGACCGGCCATGCCAGTTGTTCGTCGGTCAGGGAGAACTCGGCCGTGACGCCTTCCTTGTTGCCCCGCGGGTCCTGGCGATGCCAGCCGCCGTCCAGGTACACGGCCACCAGGCCGTGGAGGACGTGGCTGTCGCCATGTGCGAAGCGCTGGTAGCACAGCGCGGTTGGGATGCCGCCGGCCCGTAGCAGGGCGGCGAGGAGATGGGATTTCGCGTAGCAGAGGCCGACTCGCTCTCGAAGCACCTCGCCGGCGGTCAAGGTCACCCGGCTGTCCTGAACGTCGTAGGAATGCCCTACTTCGTCCCGCACCCAGTGGAAGGCCGCACGGGCGAACTCGATGTCATCGGGCGCGCTTCGCCGCAGCTCATGGACGAGCGAGAGCACCGCACTGTCGTCGATTTGGACGATGGAGTCACCGCGTAGGTACGCCGTCGGATGCTGTGCCTGGGGCACGAAGGATTGGTTTGCCACACAGGACAATCTAATCTCCGCGGGAGCTTCGAAGGTCGGCAACAGCCGGTCGGACCGGCACTGTCGGAACCACCCGGGTTCGCGAAAATCGCTGGACAAGGGGGATATAAGTGGCTCATGAGCGAAGACGTGGGGACGTTGTTCTGTGGGGTCCGGCTGGCGGCTCGGGTCGAGCGGCTGGAGGTCGATGCCATTGCCGGGGCGACCCGGGTGGCGACGGGGCGGGGGTCGGGTGGGTTCGTGCGGGAGTTCGGGGGCGGGGCGGCGTGTTTCGCGGAGGTGGGGTCGCCGTTGAACAAGGTGGCGGGGGTCGGGTTCGGTGGGGTGCCGTCGGCGGGGGAGTGGGCTGAGGTGGAGGCCGCGTATGCGGCGGTGGGGGTGCCGGTGCAGGTGGAGCTGGCGCAGTTGGCGGATCCGCGGATCGGGGCGGAGTTGACCGGGCGGGGATATCGGTTGATGTCGTTCGAGAACGTGCTGGGGATGGAGTTGGCCGGGCGGCGGTGGGCGGGGCCCACGGAGGTCGAGGTGCGGCGGGACGAGGGGGACGGGCTCGATCGGTGGCTCGATGTCGTCGTCGACGGGTTCGCGCATCCGGATGACGAGGGTGTCCCGTCACATGAGGAGTTTCCGCGGCAAGCGCTCGCCGCGGTGATGCGAGATATGGCTGCCGCCAATGACACCTGTCGCTACCTCGCCTATCGGGACGGCGTGCCGGCCGGTGCGGCGAGCATGCGCACCGACGGCGGCGTCGCCGCGCTCGCGGGTGCCGCGACACTGACCGCGCATCGCAGGCACGGGGTGCAGACCGCACTGCTGTCGGCTCGCCTGACCGAGGCCGCGGCAGCGGGGTGCGACCTCGCGGTGATCACCACCCAGCCCGGCTCGAAGTCGCAGCAGAACGCGCAGGGCCGAGGGTTCTCGTTGCTCTACACCCGCGCGGTATTGGTCAAAGAGGTCTGAGCTACAAAGCATTGACAGCCTGGGCAACTCGCGTCGCACGGTCGGCCGGGGTCGTCGCCTTGAGGATCGGCAGGAACAGCCGGTATTGGTCGGACCGGCCGAGCGCGGCGTAGGCGGCTTGCGCCTCGGGTGCGTCGGCGAGCGCGGCGACGAGCTCGGCGGGCGTCTCGGCGGTGCGCTGACGTTCGTACGCACCCGCCCAGCGTCCATCGGCGACGGCTTCCTCGATGGACGCGAACCCGGCGGGCCGCATCCGCCCGGCCGCGATGAGCGCCTCGGCCTTGGCCACATTGACCTGCGACCACGGGCTGCGGGCCCGGCGCGGCGAGTAGCGCTGCAGGTAGTGATGGGCATCGAGGCCACGCCGATGGCTGTCGATCCAGCCGTAGCAGAGCGCGCCGTCGAGGGTCTCGGTGATCGTCACCGACGGTTCGGGGGCACCCTTCTTGGCGATCCGCACCCAGACCTCACCCGCGGAGTCGTGATGGGTGGCCAGCCACGATTCCCAGTCGCTCGCGTCGGCGCAGGTGATGTAGTCGATGGTCATACGAACCATGATCCGCCATAAAGTGCTCACCGAATGAGCACTTAAAAACGAAAGAAACGGGTGCGGCCGCGCATTGTGTGGGCGGCCGCACCCGTGGGACTCACAGCCAGGTGTCGAGGCTGGTGGTCGTGAGGAAATGGTCCAGATCCGCGCGCCAGGGCGCGGGGGTGGTCTTGTCGGGTTCGATGCCGGTGTACTGACCCCGGTAGAACAGCAGCGGACGACCGTTGGTGGTCGCCGATTCCGCGAGCGCCTGGACCCGCCCGATGACGATGTAGTGGTCACCGCCGTCGACGACGGAGTCGACGGTGCATTCGATGGTCGCCAGCGAATCGTCGAGCACCGGCACACCCAATTCCGAGGTGTGCCAAGAGACTCCGGCGAACTTGTCGGTCTCGCGCGAGCCGAAGCGCGCGCAGGTCGGCTGCTGTTCCTCGGCGAGCACGTTCACGCAGAACTTGCCCGCCGCCTCGATCGCCGCCCAGGAGCGCGACCCCTTGGTGGGGCAGAACAGCACCAGCGGCGGATCGAGGGAGAGGGCGGCGAAGGACTGGCAGGCGAAGCCGATCGGCTCACCCGCCGGATCGAGCGCGGTGATCACGGTGATGCCGGTGCAGAACTGCCCCAGCACATTACGGAATTGCCGGCCGTCGATCGCCGGTATCTGTTCGGTCATGTCCCTCGCCGCCATTTCCTATTGCTGCTTGAATCCGACGGTGAAGTCGTGACCCCACAGGCTGACCGCGGTCGATTCGCGGGCGATCCAGTCGTCGTCGTCGACTTCCAGTCCCTCACAGCCGAATTCGATGTCGAATCCGCCCGGAGTCTTCATGTAGAAGGACAGCATCTTGTCGTTGATGTGCCGGCCGAGGGTGGCCGACATCTTCACCTTCTTGCGGTAGGCGCGGTCCAGGCAGAGGCCGACGTCGTCGGAGTTCTCCACCTCGACCATGAGGTGCACGATGCCGGTCGGATTCGGCAGCGGCAGGAACGCCAGCGCGTGGTGGCGCGGGTTGCAGCCGTAGAAGCGCAGCCAGGCCGGGTCGCCGTCGGCGGGACGGCCGACCATCTGCGGTGGCAACCGCATGGAGTCGCGCAGCCGGAAGCCGAGGACGTCCTGGTAGAAGGCCTGCGCGGCGGCATCGTCGGTGCAGGTCAGCACCACGTGACCCAGACCCTGCTCGGCGGTGACGAACTTGTGGCCGTAAGGGCTGACGAAGCGGCGGCCCAGGTACTGCGCGCCGTAGAACGCCTCGAGGGTGTTCCCGGACGGATCCTGGAACCGGATCATGCCCTCGACGCGGCGCTCACCCAGCTCTTCCTTGGTGCCCTCGGTGAAGGCGACCCCGGCCTTGTCCAGGGTCTCCCGCAGCTGCTGCAGGCCGGGGCCATCGGTGACCTCCCAGCCAGAGACCAGCAGCCGGTCCTGCTCACCGGGGACGATCACCAGGCGTGCGGCGAAATCGTCCATGCGCAGATAGAGCGCGTCGGGGTTGAGCCCGGTGCCCTCCATCATGCCGAGCACCTTGAGGCCGTACTCGCGCCAGGCCGCCATGTCGGTGGCCTCGATGCGCATGTAGCCCAGAGCGCGGATACTCATTGCTTCTCCTCGAGGAAATCGACCGTGAGCCGGTTGAATTCGTCGAACTTCTCCAGCTGTGCCCAGTGCCCGCAGCCACCGAACACGTGCAGTTGCACGCGCGGGATGACCTTGGTCGCGACCAGCGCGCCGTCGAGCGGGTTCACCCGGTCTTCACGACCCCAGATGAGCAGCACCGGCTGACGCAGCTTGTACGCGTCACGCCACAGCATGCCCTTCTCGAAGTCGGCGCCTGCGAAGGACTTGCCCATCGCGCGGACGGCGGCCAGCGATTCGGGTGTGCTCGCCAGGGCGAACCGCTCGTCGATCAGTTCCTCGGTGATCAGCGACTGGTCGAAGACCATGATCCGCAGGAACTTCTCCAGGTTCTCCCTGGTCGGCGCGTAGCTGAACGCCGAGAGCAGCTTGACGCCCTCGGTCGGGTCGGGCGCGAACAGGTTGGTGCTCAGCCCGCCAGGGCCCATCAGCACGAGCTTGCCCGCGCGCTTGGGGTTGTCCAGGGCGAAGCGCACCGAGGTGCCGCCGCCGAGCGAGTTGCCCAGCAGGTGCACCCGCTCGGTGATCTGCAGGTGGTCCAGCAGCGCGAGCAGCGCGGTGGACGCGTGCACGAAGTACTGCGGGTGGTCGACCGGCTTGTCGGACTTGCCGAAACCGGGCTGGTCGAGCGCGATCACGTGGAAGTTCTCGGCCAGCACCGGAATGTTGCGGGCGAAGTTCGACCACGCCGAGGCGCCGGGCCCGCCGCCGTGCAACAGCACGATCGTGGGGCCGTTGCCGACGCCCGCCTCGTGGTAGTGCAGCTTCAGCTCGGGGGTGACCTGCGCGTAGCGGGAGGTCGATTCGTAGGTGATTTCAGCGGTCTGGGTCATCGGCTACACCATGGCGTCGGTGACGGGCAGGCCGAACTCGTGCGTGCCGTACATGACGTAGGCGCGCTCGGGATCGTTGGCCGCGTGCACGCGCCCGGCGTGCGCGTCACGCCAGAAGCGCTGCAGCGGAGTGCCGTTGGCCAGGGCGGTCGCGCCGGAGGACTCGAAGAGCTTGTCGATCGAGGCGATCACGCGACCGGTCGCGCGCACCTGGTCGCGACGGGCGCGCACGCGCAGATCGAACGGCACCTCCTCGCCCGCCACCAGCAGCGCGTACTCCTCGGCGACATTGCCCGAGAGCTGACGCCACGCGGCGTCGATGTCGCTGGCCGCCTCGGCGACGCGCACCTTGGCGAACGGATCGTCCTTGGCGTTCTCGCCGGCGAAGGCCGCGCGCACGCGCTTGCCCTGGTGCTCGACGTGCGCCTCGTAGGCGCCGTAGCCCATGCCGACGATCGGCGCGGAGATGGTGGTGGGGTGGACGGTGCCCCACGGCATCTTGTAGACGGCGTCGGTGTTCTGCTCGAGGCCGGGCGCGCGGCCCTCACTCATCGCGCGGAAGCTCAGGAAGCGGTGCGACGGGACGAAGACGTCCTCGACGACCACGGTGTTGGAGCCGGTGCCGCGCAGGCCGACGACGTTCCAGACGTCGTCGATGCGGTAGTCCGAGCGCGGGATCAGGAAGCTGCCGAAGTCGACCGGCTTGCCGTTCTTGATCACCGGGCCGCCGAGGACGGCCCAGGTGGCGTGGTCGGAACCCGAGGACCAGGCCCACGAGCCGCGCACGATGTAGCCACCGTCGACGGCCTGGCCCGCGCCCATCGGGGCGTAGGAGGACGAGATCCGCACATCGGTGTCCTCGCCCCAGACGTCTTCCTGGGCCTGCTGGTCGAACAGCGCGAGGTGCCAGTTGTGCACGCCGATGATGCCGGCCACCCAGCCGGTGGACCCGCAGGCGCTGGCGATCTTGCGCACGGTGTCGTAGAAGACGACCGGGTCGGCGGCGTGGCCGCCCCACTGCTTGGGCTGGAGCAGCCGGAAGAAGCCGGTCTCCTGCAGCGCCTTCATGGATTCGTCGGGAATGCGGCGCAGGTCCTCGGCCTCCTGCGCACGTTCACGCAGTGTCGGCAGCAGTGCCTCGACCCGTTCGGTCACTTCTTGCGTCATTTCGGAGCCCGCTCCTGCCTTGTCGGATCGACAACCGGTTCTTGTTCGACTCTGAGATTAGAACAGGTTCTCATTTCTGTCGAGAAGATCGCCCTACCTCGGATATAACAGGGGCGTGGAGCGAAGTTCGCTGGACAGCTGGCGTGAAGCGGCCTCGTTTTGTAACGTGTTCTAGTGAACAAGGAGGGTTCGGGATGGCAGTCAACCCCAAGGTGAGGGAACTCGATGTCGGCACAACGCCGACGAGGTTTGCGCGCGGCTGGCACTGTGTCGGCCTGGCCTCGACGTTCCGCGACGGCAAGCCGCACGCGATCGAGATCTTCGGGACCAAGCTCGTGGTGTGGACCGACACCAATGACGAGATCCGTGTGCTCGATGCCTACTGCAGGCATATGGGCGGCGACCTGAGCATGGGCACGGTCAAGGGCGACGACATCGCCTGCCCGTTCCACGACTGGCGCTGGGGCGCCAGCGGCAAATGCACGTCGATTCCCTACGCGCGCCGCGTTCCGCCGCTGGCCCGCACCAGGAAGTGGACAACGCTCGAACGCAACGGTCAGCTGTTCATCTGGCACGACCACGAGGGCAACGAGCCGCCCGCCGAGGTCACGATCCCGCACATCGAGGGCCCCTACACCGACACCGAGGGCAACCCCAGCGAGGATCATGACAGCGGCTGGACGTCGTGGACGTGGAACACGATGCGCATCGAGGGCTCCAACTGCCGCGAGATCATCGACAACGTCGTTGACATGGCGCACTTCTTCTACATCCACTATGCCTTCCCGACGTACTTCAAGAACGTCTTCGAGGGTCACGTGGCGACGCAGTTCCTCGAGACCAAGGGCCGTCCCGATATCGGCATGGCGGCCAAGTACGGCGGTGAGACGCTGCTGAAGTCGGAGGCGTCCTACTTCGGGCCGTCCTACATGATCAATCCGCTGGTCAACATCTACGGCGGGTACGAGATCAAGGTCGTGCTGATCAACTGCCACTACCCGGTCAGCCAGGACGAGTTCGTGCTCCAATACGGCCTGACCGTCGAGAAGCCCAAGGGCATCGACGACGCGACCGCGGAGAAGTTGGCGGCCTCGATGACCGAGTTCTTCGGCGACGGCTTCCTGCAGGACGTCGAGATCTGGAAGCACAAGTCCAAGGTCGAGAATCCGCTGCTCTGCGAGGAGGACGGCCCGGTCTACCAGCTGCGCCGCTGGTACGAGCAGTTCTACGTCGACGCCGCCGACGTCACCGAGAAGATGACCCAGCGCTTCGAGTTCGAGGTCGACACCACCAAGGCCAACCAGGCCTGGGAGGCCGAGGTGGCGGAGAACCTGCGCCGCAAGGCCGAGGCAGAAGCCGAAGCGGGCGTGTAACCATGTCCCCGACCTGGGCCAAGGCACCCGACTTCGCCGATCAGCCCGTGCGGCAGGCCGCGGTGCGGGCCCAGACCACGGTCGACAAACAGCGCTACCTGGACGACGGCCTGACACCGCTGCGGTGTCAGGCCTGCCAGGCCGAGGTGCTGGTGCGCAAGTCCAGCGCGCACCAGACCTCGGTGCAGTGGACCGAACGGCCGGACACACACTGCCCGGTCTTCGCCCAGCTCAGTGCGCACGGCGCGCGGCCGGGCAGGCCGGAATCGTGTCCGTCGCTGGAGAAGTCCATCAAATGGGCGGTCGACGAGGGCTTGCTCGACGTGCCCGAGTAGTCAGCTGAACGGGGTGTGTGGGCGGTCCTGGAGGACGCCGTCGAGGTAGATGTCGACCTTCTCGTTGTAGAAGCAGGCCAGGCCGGCGATCTTCTGGCTCTCCGGCAGCGGGGTGCGGTAGATCCACACGATGTCGGCGTGTTCGGTGCCGTCGACCTGGACGTTCCAGTAGTCGGCCGTGCCCTTGTACGGGCAGCTGGAGTGCGAGTCGGAGGCGGTCAGCAGGTCCATCCGGACATCGGGTAGCGGCAGGTAATACCGTGCGGGCAAGCCGGTTTCGAAGAGGATGCGCGGCGAGGACGAGTCGGCGACGGTGACGCCGTCGACCTCCACCCGCACATTGCGCGAACTGCCCAGGATGTCGACCCGGGAATACGGGTCACGGGGGTGGACGAAGATCGGTTCGTCCTCCTCGAACCAGTCGAAGGTCGCGAAGTCGAGGCGGACAGCGTCTTTCAGGTCCGGCAGCGGCGAGTCGAGGTAGCGCAATGCCGCACCTTCGGCGCGCAGGCCGCCGACCATGACGTCGTAGCCGGTGCCCTCGCCACGGCTGGGGGAGTGCTCGTCGACCCCGTTCGGTTCCAGATCCGCTCTGACATCGGTCAGCGGGATGTAGTAGGTCGGGTAGTAGGGGACCTCCCAGACCAAGAGGGGCCGCAGCGTGTCGGCCACCAGTCTGCCGTCGAGATAAGCCCGCACGCGCTTGTGTGCCGGCTCGACCCTGACCCGTCCGCGCTTGTCGTCGCTCATGTGCTCGACGCTACGCCGGGCCACCGACTTCTTCCCGAACGCGAGCCGCCCCCGCCGCTCGTGGCAGCAGGGGCGGCTTCGAGTCACCGGGCGGGTCAGTCGCCGACGGTGATGGCTTGTGCTTCCTCGATGCTGTGCGGGGCGGGGTCGTGGTCGTCGATGTGGGCCAGCGCGCCCCGGCCGAGGAACAGGACCGCGACCGCGGCGGCGGTGAAGGCGGCGCCGAGCCAGAACGGCAGTGAGACGCTGTGCTCACCGAGCTTGCCCGCCACCCACGGCGCCGCGGCGCCACCGGCGAACCGGACGAAGCTGTAGGCCGCCGAGGCGGTGGAGCGCTCGACCGGCGCGGAGATCATCACGGCCTCGGTGATCAGCGTGTTGTTCACGCCGAGGAACAGGCCGGCGATGACGACACCGACGATCAGCACGATCTTGTGCTCGGCGAACATGCCCATCACCGCCAGATCCGCGGCGAACAGGCCGAGCGAGAGCGCCATCATCGGCAGGGTGCCGAAGCGCGCCTGCAGTTTCGGTGCGAGGAACACCGAGGCCAGCGCGAGCAGGATGCCCCAGCCGCAGAAGATGAAGCCGATCGCGTAGGTGCCCATGTCCAGGGGGAACGGGGTGTAGGCGAGCAGGGTGAAGAAGCCGAAGTTGTACAGCAGCGCGGTGACGCTCACCGTCAGCAGGCCCTTGTGCCGCAATGCCTTGAACGGCGCGGTGATCGAGGTCGGCTTGGCCGGCTTGGGCATCTCGGGCAGCAGCACGACGATCGCGACGAAGGCGATGGCCATCAGCACCGACACACCGAAGAACGGACCGCGCCAGCTGATGCCGCCGAGCAGACCACCCAGCAGCGGGCCGGTCGCGATGCCGATGCCGAGCGCGGCCTCGTAGAGGATGATCGCCTTGGCGACGCCGCCGGTGGCCGCGCCGACGATGGTGGCCAGCGCCGTCGCGATGAACAGCGCGTTGCCGAGACCCCAGCCCGCGCGAAAGCCGATGATCTCGCCGATCGTGCTCGACATGCCTGCCAGCGCGGCGAACACCACGATGATCGCCAGGCCGGACAGCAGCGTCTTCTTCGCGCCGAAACGGCTGGAGATGACGCCGGTGATCAGCATGGCGACGCCGGTGACGGCCATGTAGCTGGTGAACAGCAGCGAGACCTGCGACGGACTCGCGTTCAGCTGTTCGCCGATCGGCTTGAGAATGGGATCGACCAGGCCGATGCCCATGAACGCGATCACGCTCGCGAAGGCGACGGCCCAGACGGCTTTGGGTTGCCCGGACGGGGTGGTGGCTGCGGCGGCGGTGTCGTCGTCGGCGCGAGTCAACTCGGGGATGCTCATGCCTCCGCCTCGCTGGCGCTCGGCTGCGGCATGCGCATCGCGCGCTGGCACATGATTCGCTCGCTGCGCTCGTTCATTGGCGCTCCTGCTTCACTGATGACCGCGGGCAACCGCACGCAGGGCTGTCAGCAGGTCGTTCATGTCGGTATCGAGCCGGATCAGCCGATCGAGATCGAAGTCGGCGAGTCCGGGAGCCACGGCGGCCGCGAAGGCGCGCCTTGCCTCGGTGAGGCGGGTCCGGCCCGCCGGGGTGAGCTCGACGAGAACCGCCCGCGAATCCTGCGGGTCCTTGGTGCGGGTGGCGAATCCGTCGGCGACGAGCCTGCCGATCAGCGCCGTTGCCGCCGGCTGGGAACATCGATCGATCCGGGCGAACTCGCTGACCCGCAGGCCGCCGTGCTCGTCGAGCACGGCGAGGGACCGCAGGATCGCGCGGGGCATGTCGTCGTTGCTGATCGCCCCGGCGAGCCGGGTGAGCCGACCGGCAGTGACCAACAGGTCGACCACGATGTCGTCCGGGGATGGCTGCTCTGTCTGCTGCACGTGGATATTATTGCATAAGCTAACTATCTAAAACGAGCCCGCTTGGTGGCCCGGGTCGGTGAGATGTCGCACAGCACGCCGAAGCCCCGGCCGCGCGTGGCGGCCGGGGCTTCGACGACGACCTGGCCAGATGCCGGTTCGGTCGAATACAACACACCACCGGCACGACAGGGTGGCAGCTTCGTCGGTAGCGCCGAGGCGCTGACCAGGTCGCGACAGCGCGCAGGCGGCCGATGCCGGGGTCGGTCGCGACGCTGCTAGGCGGCCGCGACCGGGCGAGGGCCGGTGCCGAACAGTTCGCTGGTGGCGTGGGCCCGCTTGAAGTACAGGTGGGCGTCGTGTTCCCAGGTGATGGCGATGCCGCCGTGCAACTGGATCGTCTCTGCGGCCACGTGCGAGAAGGCTTCGGTGCAGTGCTTGCGGGCGACGTAGACGTCCTCGGCGGTCGAGGCACTGTTCTCGGCCACGGCCTGCGCCGCCGCCAGCGCGGTCGATTCGGCCGACTCCACCAGCACGTACATATCGGCCATCCGGTGCTTGAGCGCCTGGAAACTGCCGATCGGCCTGCCGAACTGCACCCGCGAGGCCGTGTATTCGACGGTCATCTCCAGGCAGTGCCTGGCCGCGCCGACCTGCTCTGCTGCGAGGGCGGCCCAGGCGATCTCGCGCAGGCGGGTGCGCAGGGCGGCCGGGTCGCCGGTGCCGATCCGCGTCGCCGGGGCGTCGGTGAAGGTGATGACGGCCAGCTTGCGGGTGGGGTCGAGGCCCGGCGTCGGGGCGACGACGACGCCGGGCGCCTCGGCCGTTGTCTCGAACAGGCCGTCGTCGGTGAGCACGAGCAGCAGATCAGCCTGGGCGCCGTGCAGTACGTAATGCGCCGCGCCGTTGAGCGTCCCGTCGCTCGCGCGCACGCCCGCGGAGTCCCAGCCGGTGGCGTCGGCCCAGCACAGCGCCGCCGTGCGCGAGCCCTCGGCCAGGTCCGGCAGCAGCCGGGCGCAGGCCTGCTCGTCGCCCGAGAGCAGGATCGCCTGCACGCCGAGAACCGCGGAGCCGAGCATCGGTACCCCGGCCAGTGTCCGGCCCAATTCGCCCACCACCATCAGCGATTCGACCAGTCCGGCGCCCGCGCCGCCCCACTCCTCCGGCACCGCGAGCGCGGCCACCCCGACCTGCTCGCACAGCATGGTCCACAACTTCGGGTCGTACCCGAGGTCGGTATCCATGGCGGCGCGCAGCGCGGCGGGCGTGGCGTGCTTGGCCAGCAGGGCGCGGACGGAGGTGCGGAATTCGAGCAGTTCACTTGATGACATGGGTTTCCTCGGCAAAGTCGGTGATGGTCACCGCGTCGGTGGGTACAGGGGAGCGGCGGTGTCGATCGATGCAACGCCGGAGGCGCGAATCGTGGCCTTCGGCGGCGTTCGCGTGGCCGAGCCCGCTGCGTCGGCGACCGGCGGTGCGCCGGAGGTGCGGACCGTGGCCGGGCGGTGGCAGTCGATCCGCGCCCTCAGCGGTGGTCGCGTGCAACAGTGCGCTGCTGCGGCGATCGGCGGTGCGCCGAAGGCACGGATCGTGGTCCGGGTGGTGGCGGTCGACCCGCGCCTTCGGTGGCATCTGTGTTCCTCAGACCATCGCGGGGGTACGCAGCGCGGCCGCGATGCGTGCGCGGTGGAAGTCGGCTGTGCCCCACGCGGTGCGCAGCGCAGCGACCTTGGTGATCCACAGCGACAGGTCGCATTCGGCGGTGTAGCCGATGGCGCCGTGCACCTGCAAACCCGCACGCGAGGCGCGGTGGGCGGCATCGCCGCAGGCCACGATGGCTGCCGAGACGTCGCGAGCGCGATCCTCGGAGTCCAGCGTGAGGGCGGCGCGGTACAGCAGCGGTTCGGCCAGATCCAGCGCGATCAGCACGTCGGCGAGTTGCTGCTTCACGGCCTGGAATTCGCCGATCGCGCGGCCGAACTGCTTGCGCTGCTTGGCATAGGTGGTGGTCTGGTCGAGCAGCGCGCGGCCCGCGCCGAGCAGCTGGGCAGCACACGCCAGGACGCCGATATCGAAGGCGTAGTCGATCGCGTCCTGAACGCCGTCGGCGACGCTCTCGTCGGCCTCGACCTGGAACAGCTTGCGTGCCGGATCGATCGAGGCGATCGGCCCGACCTGCGATCGGCTCGCATCGGCCGACTGCTCGTCGCCCGACGGGGTGCGACGCCCGATGGCCAGCTGTCCGCCGTCCGCGACCAGCACCAGATCGGCGACGTCGGCATCGAGGGCGATGCCGCGCTGCGGACTGCCGAAGCTGACAGTGCCGAGCAGCGCACCACCCGCGAGCGCGGGCAGCCAGCGCTGCGCGGGCTCGGCGTTCGGAAGACGCTGCAACAGTGCCGGAATCACCGCGGTCGATTCGATCACCGGACCCGGCGCCGCGGCCCGGCCCAGCTCGACCAGGGCGACGGCGAGATCGACCGGTGTGGCTTCCGCGCCGTCGTACTGCTCGTCCACGATCAGGCCGAACACACCCATCTCGGCCACCTGCCGAAGCAGCGTGCGCCCCTTGGCGGTGTCGCCCTCGGCCCACGCGCGAACGGCTGCGGGCGTCTGCCCGGCGTCGAGGATCTTGCGCAGCTCGGTGGCGAAATCGAGTTGTTCGGTGCTGAGGGCGAATCTCATCGCTTGCTCTCCCTTGGCAGGCCGAGGATGCGCTCGGCGATGATGTTGCGCTGGATCTCGTTGGTGCCCGCGTAGATCGGGCCGGACAGCGAGAACAGGTAGCCGTCGGTCCACTTGCTCTGCTGCTCGGCGGCGGTGCCGAGCAGGTCCAACGCCGTCTGGTGCATGGCGATGTCGAGTTCGGACCAGTACACCTTGGTGATCGAGGACTCGGCGCCGAGCTGACCGCCGTCGGTCAGCCGGGTGACGGTGCCGAAGGTGTGCAGGCGGTAGGCCTCCGCGCCGATCCAGGCGTCCACCACGGCATTTCGCGCGGCGGTGTCGGCAGGTTCGGTCGTCTCGGTCCACAGGTCGATCAGCCGCTGGGCGGTCGCGCTGAACCGGCCGGGGCTGCGCAGCGACAGGCCGCGCTCGTTGCTCGAGGTCGCCATCGCGACCCGCCAGCCCTCGTTCGGCGCGCCGATCACGTCGCGATCGGGGACGAAGACATCGTCGAGGAAGATCTCGGCGAAGCCGGGCTCGCCGTCGAGCTGCGGGATCGGCCGCACGCTCACGCCGTCGGCCGAGAGCGGGAACATCACGTAGGTCAGGCCATGATGACGCTGCGCCTCGGGATCGCTGCGGAACAGGCCGAAGGCCCAGTCGGCGAAAGTGGCGCGCGAGCTCCAGGTCTTCTGGCCGTTGAGGATCCAGCCGCCCTCGGTGCGCCGCGCGGTCGAGCGCAGGCTCGCCAGGTCGCTGCCCGATTCGGGCTCCGACCAGGCCTGCGCCCAGATGTCGTCACCGCGCGCCATCCGCGGCAGGATCCGGGCCAGCTGCTCCTCGGTGCCGTGCTCGAACAGGGTCGGCGCGAGCAGGAAGATGCCGTTCTGGGCGACGCGCCCCGGCGCACCCGCCGCGTAGTACTCCTGCTCGAACAGGACCCACTCGAGGATGGAGGCATCGCGCCCGCCGTACTCGACCGGCCAGGACACCGCCGACAGGCGGGCATCGGCGAGCTTGGCCTCCCAAGCGCGGTGGGCTTCGAATCCCGCCGCCGTGTCCATCGATGGCAGCGGCTCGCTGGGCACGTTGGCGGCGAGGAACTCGCGCACCTCCAGCTGGAACTCCCGGACTGCCGGGTCGATCTCGAGATTCACGCTTTCTCCTTCATCGAGCGGGCATTCATCCCGCCCAGCGAATCGGCGCCGACTTCGGCATTGTGGGCGTGCGCGAAATGGTGCAGCCCGAAGACCGAGTCCATTCCGCTACGCATTCCCATCAGGTCTTCGGCCTGGTTGACGGCCTTCTTGGTGAGCGCGAGCCCGAATTGCGGCATGGCGGAGATCTTCTCGGCCAGCGCCATCACCTCGGACTCGAGTTCCTCGCGCGGAACGACCCGGTTGACCATGCCCCACTCCTTGGCCTGGTCGGCGCCGAACCGGTCACCGGTGAACAGGAACTCCTTGGCCGCGCGCGGACCCATCACCCACGGATGCGCGAAGTACTCCACACCCGGAATGCCCATCCGGACAACGGGATCGGAGAAGAACGCGTCGTCCGAGCAGACGATCAGGTCGCACACCCAGGCCAGCATCAGCCCGCCGGCGATGCAGGCGCCCTGCACCATCGCGACGGTCGGCTTGGGGATCTCCCGCCAGCGGCGGCACATACCCAGGTACACCTCGGACTCGCGGGCGAAACGCTGGTCGCCGCCGGCGCGGTCGACGTGGTCCCACCACAGCGCGGCCTTGTTCTCGTAGTGCGCGTCGTGGTCGCGACCCGGCGTGCCGATGTCGTGGCCCGCGCTGAAGTGCTTCCCGTTGCCCGCCAGCACGATCACCTTGACCTCGGGGTCCTCGACGGCCCGCACGAACGCGGCGTCGAGGGCGTAGGTCATCTTCGAGTTCTGCGCGTTACGGAACTCGGGCCGGTTCATGGTGACGACGGCGACCGGCCCGCGCACCTCGTAGGTGACGACCTCGGTTTCGGTTTCGGGACTCACGACTTCTCCTCACGTAGCTCACGCTTGAGCACCTTGCCCGCCGCGCTGTAGGGCAGCTGGTCGCGGAACTCCACGAGCCGGGGCACTTTGAAATTGGCCAATGTGCTCGCGGCGTAGGCGATCACCTCGTCCGCGGTCAGCGTCGATCCGGCCCTGCGGACGACGACGGCCTTGCCGACCTCGCCCATCCGCTCGTCCGGCACGCCGAAGACCGCCGATTCGGCGACGCCGTCGAGCCGGGCCAGGGTCTGCTCGATCTCGGCGGGGTACACGTTGAACCCGCCGGTGATGTACATGTCCTTGAGCCGGTCGGTGATCTTCAGGTAGCCGCGCTCGTCGACGATGCCGATATCGCCGGTGTGCAGCCAGCCGTCGGCGTCGATCGCCTCGGCGGTGGCCACGGGGTCGTCGAGATAACCGAGCATCACGTTGGGGCCGCGCAGCAGCACCTCACCGGCCTCGGACAGGCGCAGTTCGAAGTCGGCGATCGGCCCGCCGCAGGTGTTGGCGATGGTGGCCGCGTCGTCGTCGGGGCGGCACATGGTGCCGAAACCGGCCGACTCGGACAGGCCGTAGGCGGTAATGACCACCTCGAAGGCGAGATCGTCGCGCATCCGCTCGATCAGCACCACCGGCACGGTCGCCGCGCCGGTCACCGCCACCCGCAGCGAGGACAGGTCGCGCTCGGCGCGCTGGGGATGCTCGAGGATGGTCTGGTAGATCGTCGGCGGACCGGTCAGCACGGTGATCCGCTCGGACTCGATCAGCGCCAGCGCGGCGGGCACGTCGAAGGTTGCCTGCGGGACGATCGTGGCCCCGGTGACCAGGCACGCGAGGATGCCCGCCTTGTAACCGAAGTTGTGGAAGAACGGCGGGATCATCAGGTAGCGGTCGCCCGCGCGCAGGGTCGAGCACTCGACCCACCCGCGCACCACGCCGAGCGCCTGCCGGTGCGCGACGAGGGTGCCCTTGCTGCGGCCGGTGGTGCCGGAGGTGAACAGGATGTCGGCGATGTCGTCGGGGGAGACCTGCGCCGCCCGCCGCTCGCCCTCCTCGGCGGAGACAGCCGCCGCGTGGTCGAGCAATTCCGCCCAGGTCAGCACGGCTGCCGTTTGTGTGCCCTGGTCGGCATCGGCGCGCAACGCGGTCGAGGACGCGGCGCCGTCCTCGACCGGAATCACCACCACGGTCCCGATACCGAGCGCCGACGAGCCCGCAAGCAGCTCGGCGGCCCGGTCGCGGCCGAGGAACGGGCCGGCGACGAACAACGCCTTCGCGTCGACACGCTCGAGCACATCGATCGCCTCGGCCGCCACATAGCGGGTGTTGAGCGGTACCAGCGCGGCACCGACCGAGTGCGCGGCCAGCGCCGCGACCACCCAGTGATGGGTGTTGGGCGCCCACATCGCGACCCGGTCACCGGGGGCGATGCCGCGAGCGATCAGCGCGCGCGCCGCGATCCGTACCTGGTCGAGTAGCTCGGGCCAGGTCAGGCGGGTCGCGCCGTCGATCAGGGCCGGCTCGTGCGGATGCGCCGCGGCGACGTCTCGCAGTGCCTGCGGGGTTGTCTGTGCAGGGGTTGTCACGGGGTCCTCACCAATCGGCTAACAAAGCAAGTGCTTGGTAGGTTATCCTACCGACGTGGGCGTGATCCAGACCTCAGATTCCGATACCGCGACCTCCGACGCGGAGTTTTGCGCGGAAATACGCGACTGGCTGGCCGAAAACCTGGCCGGGGAGTTCCGTGACCTGCGTGGCACCGGCGGGCCGGGGCGCGAGCACGAGTTCTTCGAAGAGCGGCTTGCCTGGGACCGGCACCTCGCCGCGGCGGGCTGGACCTGCCTCGGCTGGCCGGTCGAATACGGCGGCCGCGGTGCCAGCGTGCGCCAGCAGGTCATCTTCCACGAGGAGTACGCGAAGGCCGACGCGCCGGCGCGGGTCTCGCACGTGGGTGAGGAACTGCTCGGCCCGACGTTGCTTGCCTTCGGTACCGACGAACAGAAGAAGCGCTTCCTGCCGGGCGTGCGCTCGGTGAGCGAGCTGTGGTGCCAGGGCTACTCCGAGCCCGGCGCGGGTTCGGACCTCGCCGCGGTGAGCACCACCGCGCGCCTGGACGGCGACCGCTGGGTGATCAACGGCCAGAAGATCTGGACCTCGCTCGCGCACGTCGCCGACTGGTGCTTCGTCATCGCGCGCACCGAGAAGGGGTCGAGCAGGCACAAGGGCCTGTCCTACCTGCTGGTGCCGATGAATCAGCCGGGCATCGAGGTGCGCCCGATCGAACAGCTCACCGGCACCTCCGAATTCAACGAGGTGTTCTTCGACGACGCCGTCACCGAGGCGGGCCTGGTCGTCGGCGAGCCGGGCGACGGCTGGCGCATCGCCATGGGCACCCTGACCTTCGAGCGTGGCATCTCCACGCTCGGCCAGCAGATCCGCTTCGCCCGCGAACTCGCCGATATCGAGGCGCTGGCCCGGCGGACCGGCGCGGCCGACGACCCGCTGATCGCCGAGCGCATCGACAACGCCTGGGTCGGCCTGCGGGTCCTGCGCGCGCACGCGCTGCGGACCATGAGCGAGGACGTCGACGATGCCGGTGGCGCGTCGGTCTCGAAGTTGTTGTGGGGTAACTGGCATCGCGGACTCGGCGAACTCGCCATGGCGGTGCAGGGCGCCGCCGGGCTGGTCCTCGGTCCCGAAGACAACCCAGACATGACCGCATGGCAGCGGCTGTACCTGTTCAGCCGTGCCGACACGATCTATGGAGGTTCGAACGAAGTGCAGCGCAACATCATCGCCGAGCGTGTGCTCGGCCTGCCGCGGGAGGCCCGCCCGTGACCGGCCCGCTCTCCGTCCCGCCCCCGTCCATCCCCGGCCACGGCCTGCTGACGGGCCGCAAGGCCGTCATCACCGCCGCGGCGGGCACCGGCATCGGCTCGGCCACCGCGCGCAGGCTGCTGGAAGAGGGCGCTGACGTCGTCGTCTCCGACTGGCACGAGCGCAGGCTCACCGAGACCGCCGAGCTGCTGGCCAAGGAGTTCCCCGAGCGCAAGGTCGGCGCGGTGGTCTGCGATGTCCGCGACACCGCGCAGGTCAACCAGCTGCTCACCGATGCCGCCGCCGAACTCGGCCGGATCGATGTCATGGTCAACAACGCGGGCCTCGGTGGCGAGACGCCCGTGGTGGACATGACCGACGAGCAGTGGGATCAGGTCCTCGACATCACCCTGACCGGCACCTTCCGCTGCACCCGTGCCGCGCTCGGTTACTTCCGGTCGGCGGGCCACGGCGGCGTGATCGTCAACAACGCCAGCGTCCTCGGCTGGCGCGCCCAGCACGGCCAGGCGCACTACGCCGCGGCCAAGGCGGGCGTGATGGCGCTGACCAGGTGCAGCGCGGTGGAAGCCGCCGAGTTCGGGGTGCGGATCAACGCCGTCGCGCCGAGCATCGCGCGTCATCCGTTCCTGGACAAGGTCAGTTCCTCGGAGCTGCTCGACGCGCTCAGCGAACGCGAAGCCTTCGGCCGGGCCGCCGAGCCTTGGGAAGTAGCGGCGACGATCGCCATGCTGGCCAGTGACTACACCTCGTACCTGACCGGTGAGGTGGTCTCGGTGAGCAGTCAGCGCGCATGATGAGCGGGCGCGAGAGTGCGGAGTTTCCGGAAACCAAGCAAATGCTTGGCCTTAGGATGACGTTGTGACCGCATCCGACACCGTGAAACGTACTCGCCGCGACGAACTCCTCGATCTCGCCGCGAACCTGTTCGCCGAACGTGGACTGCGTGCCACCACCGTGCGTGACATCGCCGACTCGGCGGGGATCCTCTCCGGCAGCCTCTACCACCACTTCGACTCCAAGGAGTCGATGGTCGACGAGATCCTGCGCGGCTTCCTCGACGACCTGTTCGGCCGCTATCGCGAGATCGCGGCCGCCGGGCTCAGCTCGCGAGAGACCCTGGAAGCCCTGGTGATCGCCTCCTACGAGGCCTTCGACCGGCATCACGCCGCGGTCGCCATCTACCAGGCCGAGGCCAAGAACCTGCGCGATGTCGAACGTTTCGGCTACATCCGCGACTTCAACACCGAGTTCCGCGACCTGTGGCACAAGGTCCTCACCGCGGGCGTGGCCGACGGCAGCTTCCGGCCCGAACTCGACGTGGAACTGGCGTTCCGCTTCCTGCGCGACACCGTGTGGGTCGCGGTCCGCTGGTACACCCCCGGTGGCCCGATCACCGTGCAAAGCCTTGCCCAGCAATATCTGACCATCGTGCTCGACGGGCTCACCGTGCCCGGGAGCAGTCCGAAGTAGGAGTTCCCCATGACCGCACCCGCCGAGCGCCGCCCGTACACCCCGCTGCGGCAGGCCTATGTGATCGATGCGGTGCGTACCGCGGTCGGCAAGCGCAATGGCGCGCTGGCCGGCGTGCACCCCGCCGACCTCGGCGCCGCCGCCCTGCGCGGCCTGATCGAGCGCACCGGCATCGATCCGGCCGTCGTCGACGACGTGATCGTCGGCTGTGTCGACAACATCGGCCCGCAGGCGGGCAATATCGGCCGCACCATGTGGCTGACCGCCGGTTTCCCCGAAGAGGTTCCCGGCGTCACCGTCGACCGGCAGTGCGGTTCCAGCCAGCAGGCGATCAACTTCGCCGCCCAGGCCATCATGAGCGGCACGGCCGAGGTCGTCGTCGCCGGCGGCGTGCAGAACATGAGCGCCATCCCGATCTCCGCGGCCATGCTCGCGGGCAAGGAGTACGGCTTCGAGTCGCCGTTCGTCGGTGCCACCGGCTGGGATTCCCGCTACGGCACCGGCGAGGTCTCGCAGTTCCGCGGCGCCGAGCTGATCGCCGAGAAGTGGGGCATCACCCGCGAGGACATGGAGCACTGGGCGCTGCGCAGCCACGAACGCGCCCGCGCCGCCATCGCCGAGGGCCGCTTCGAGGCCGAGATCGTGCCGGTCGGTGACTTCACCGTCGACCAGGGCCCGCGCGAGACCAGCCTGGAGAAGATGGCGAGCCTGCAGCCGCTCGGCGAGGGCAGCCCGCTGACCGCCGCGGTCGCCAGCCAGATCTCCGACGGCGCCAGCGCCACCCTGCTCGCCTCCGAGTGGGCGGTGCAGGAATACGGCCTGACCCCGCGTGCCCGCATCCATCACGTCAGCGCGCGTGGCGCCGACCCGATCTTCATGCTGAGCGCGCCGATCCCGGCGACGCAGTGGGCGCTGGAGAAGACCGGCCTGACCATCGACGACATCGACGTCATCGAGATCAACGAGGCCTTCGCGCCGGTGGTGCTGGCCTGGATCAAGGAGATCGGCGCCGATCCGGCGAAGGTGAACGTCAACGGTGGCGCGATCGCACTGGGTCACCCGCTCGGCGCTACCGGCGCCAAGCTGTTCGCGACCCTGCTGCACGAACTCGAGCGGGTGAACGGTCGCTACGGTCTGCTCACCATCTGCGAGGGTGGCGGCACGGCGAACGTGACCATCATCGAGCGGCTGGACGCGTAGAACGAACCGGCGTAAACGTGCGATCGGGCGTCGCTCAGTCAGAAATCTGACTGCATCGCACCGTTTTGCACGTTTACGCCGGGCTCTACCGAGCATGGGAGTGGTCCTAGCGCACGCGCCATCCGCGCCTACGATGGACCGGGTGAAGGTGCTCGGCGCGTGCCCGCTCGACTGCCCCGACGCGTGCTCGTGGGTGGTGACCGTCGAGGACGGGAAAGCCACCGGGCTGCGGGGCAACAAGGACCATCCGGTGACCCGTGGCGCGCTGTGCGTCAAGGTGAATCGGTATCTCGAGCAGCTCGGGTCACCGGACCGGCTGCGTTATCCGCTGCGCCGGGTCGGGCCGAAGGGCTCCGGCCGATTCGAACGGATCAGCTGGGACGAGGCGCTCGACGAGATCGCCACCCGGCTCACCGGCATCATCGACGAGTTCGGCGCCGAGGCGATCTGGCCGTTCCACGGCACCGGCAGCCTCGGTTACCTCCAGGGCCTGGAGGGCTATCCGGGCCGCCGGATGTTCAACGTGCTCGGCGCCTCCCACCACGCGGCGACGATCTGCTCGGTCGCGGGCGGCACCGGCCTGCGCTACACGCTCGGCACCTCCGGTGGCATGGATCCCGAGGATTTCGCGAAGTCGGAACTGATCCTGCTGTGGGGCACCAACCCGCTCACCTCCGGGCACCACCTGTGGAAATTCGTGCAGGACAGCGGCGCCTACCTGGTCTCGATCGACCCGGTGCGCACCAAGACCTCCGAACGCTGCGACGAGCACATCGCCCCGCTGCCCGGCACCGACGCCGCGCTGGCACTCGGTCTGCTGCATGTCATCGTCTCGCTCGGCGCGCAGGACGAGCGGTTCATCGCCGAGCACACCGAGGGCTGGCCCGAATTCCGCGACCGCGTCACGGAATTCACCCCGGAGCGCACCGCCGCGATCACCGGCGTACCGCGGGAGCGGATCGTCGCGCTCGGTGAGCGGATCGCTCGCACCAGGCCGACCGCGATCCGCGCCTCCCAGGGCATGCAGCGCCATGCGGGCGGCGGAATGGCGCTGCGGGTACTCGCCTGCCTGCCGGGCGTCACCGGCGACTGGGCGATTCCCGGTGGAGGACTGCACTATTCGACGAGTGGTCACTTCCGGCTCGACGACGCGGCGCTGGTCCGCGACGATCTCCTGCCGCACCCGGTCCGCACGCTGTCGATGACCCGTCTCGGCGAAGCCCTGCTCGAGACCGAGGATCCGCCGGTCAAGGCGCTGTTCGTGATCGGGGCCAACCCCGTCGGCTCGAACCCCGACCAGCGCAGGGTGATCGAAGGCCTCTCCCGCGACGACCTGTTCACCGTGGTGCTCGAGCATTTCGCCACCGACACCGTCGACTACGCCGACATCGTCCTACCCGCCACGATGCAGCCCGAACACCTCGATGTCATCGCCGGCTACGGTCACCTCTACCTGGTCTGGAACGAGCCCGCCGTCGAGCCGCCGGGCGAATGCCTGTCCACCACCGAGACTTTCCGCAGGCTCTCCCGTCGCCTCGGCCTCACCGAACCCGCGCTCTACGACTCCGACGAGGAACTGGCCAGGCAGCTGCTGAAGGGCCACGACCTCGACCGGCTCAGGGCCGACGGATTCCTGAAGATCCAGCCCGGTTCGGTCCCGGCGGGCAAACTCCAATTCGTCTCCGCGCGAGCCGAACTGGCCGGCCACGATCCGTTGCCGGACTACACGCCACCGGCCGACCAGGGCGACGGGCTGGTGCTGATCTCTGCGGCCTCGCACTACTTCCTCAACACCTCTTTCGGCAGCAACCCCGAATTGCGCCGCCGAGCAGGCGATTCCACGATCACCCTGCACCCCGACGATGCCGCCACCCGCGACATCATCGACGGTACCGCGGTGCTGGTGTCCAACGCGCGCGGCGCATTCGAGGCGGTGGCCGAGGTATCGGACCGGGTCAGGCCGGGCGTCGCCGCGACGACAAAGGGCCGCTGGGCCAAGTTCACCGACGGCGCCACCGTCAACGCGACCATCGCCGAACGAGATTCGGACTACGGCGGCGGCGCGGTGTTCCACGACAACCGTGTCGAGGTGCGCCCGCGCTGATCACCCCCGCCCGGGCCGCTCAGAACTCGACGGCGTCGCGGATCAGCGGGCAGGTCATGCAGTGTCCGCCGCCGCGGCCGCGGCCCAGTTCGGCGCCGACGATGCTGATCACCTCGACGCCTTCCTTGCGCAGGGCCGAATTGGTGTGGGTGTTGCGGTCGTAGGCGAAGACGACACCGGGTTCGACAGCGACCAGGTTGTTGCCGCTGTCCCACTGCTGTCGTTCGTTGGCGTAGTAGCCGCCGCCGGTCTCCACCACCCGCAGCTTCGGCAGGTTCAGCGATTCGGCCACCACATCGAGGAACGGTGCGGTCTCCTCGATCACCTCGACGCCGGGTGCGCGGTCGCTGGGCCGCAGGGAGAACGGGTGGATGCCGTAGACGATGTCGGGGTACACCGTGACCAGGTCGCGGTCGGCGAAGGTGAACACGGTGTCGAGATGCATCGCCGAGCGCAGCTTCGGCATTCCGGCCACGATCACCCGCTCGGCGGCACCTGCCTCGAACAGCGACGCGGCGACCTGGGTGATCGCCTGCCGGGACGTCCGTTCGCTCATCCCGATCAGGACCACCCCGTTGCCGACCGGCATCACATCGCCGCCCTCGAAAGTGGCCAGCCCCCAATCCTGTTCGGGATCGCCCCACCAGACCTTCGCGCCGGTGAAGTCGGGATGGAAGGCGTAGATCGCGCCCATCAGCAGGGTCTCGTCGTGCCGGGCGGGCCAGTACAGCGGATTGAGCGTGACGCCGCCGTAGAGCCAGCAGGTGGTGTCGCGGGTGTAGAGAGTGTTCGGCAGCGGCGGCATCAGATACTCGCGGACACCGGTCTGCTCGCGCGCCAGAGCCAGGTAACCGGAACGGAATTCGGCGGGCAGGTCCGCGGTCGCGAGTCCGCCGAGAAGGTAGGTCGCCAGGGTGCGGTCGTCCACCGAGTCCAGGTAGGCCCTGGTGCCGTCGATCAGCCCGAGCCCGACCTCGTTGGCCACGATCTTGCGATCGAGAATCCAGTCCTTCGCGCCGGGCACGGCGAGGGTTTCGGCGAGCAGATTGTGGAGCTCGACCACCTCGACGCCGCGGTCGCGCATCTTCGTCATGAAGTCGAAGTGGTCGCGTTTGGCGTTCTGCACCCACAGCACATCGTCGAAGAGCAGATCATCGCAATTGGTCGGAGTGAGCCGCTCGTGTGCCAGGCCGGGCGCGCACACCAGGACTTTGCGCAGCGTGCCGACTTCGGAGTGGACGCCGAACGCGGTGGCGGGGGTTCCGGTCATTTCTGCTCCTCAGATCGGGCGGACTCAGATCGAGATGGCTCCGGTCGCCAGGCCGGCGATGCCGACGACGGCGCCGAGGGCGACGGCACCGAACAGGACCGCCTCCCAGGGCGAGAAGACCCGCCTGCCCGCCTCGCGACGGGTCAGGGCGAACAAGATGGTGCCGGGCGCGTAGATGATGCACGACAGCAGCAGGAATTCGAGTCCGGCCGCGACGAGCATGAACGCGGTGTAGAAGGTGGCGACGAAGGCGATGACGAGCTCTTTGGTGCGGTTGTCCGGTTCGATCTGCGCGTAGGTCTCCCTGGTGTAGGAGAGCTTGAGCGCGTAGGCCGCGGCGAGCAGGTATGGCACCAGCGACAGCGAACTGCACAGCTTGAGGGTGAAGGTGAAGGCGTCGTCCGAGAACAGGGTGGTGATCAGCACGATCTGGATAAGCACGCTGGTGAAGATCAGCGCCACCACCGGTACCTCGGCGTTGTTGACCCGGGTCAGGAACGACGGCATGTCCCGGTCCTTCGCCGCCACGAACAACACCTCGGCGGCCATCAGTGTCCAGGCCAGGTAGGCGCCGAGGACCGAGATGATCAGTCCGATGCTGATGAACCAGGCGCCCCAGGTGCCGACGGCGGATTCGAACACCGGCGACATCGACGGTTGTTGCGCCGCGGCGAGTTCGGCACGCGGCATGATGCCGAACGACACCATGGTCACCGACGCGAAAATGGCGAGCACGCTGAGGAATCCGAGCACGGTGGCGCGGCCGATGTCCTCGCGCTTGCGCGCGTACCTGGAATACACGCTCGCGCCCTCGATGCCGAGGAACACGAAGACCGTCACCAGCATCGTCGAACGCACCTGTGCGACCAGCGATTCGGAATACGCCTCGCCGCCCCAGAAGTTGTCCGCGAAGACACCGGGGTCGAAGAAGAACAGCAGCACCACGATGAACACCAGGATCGGCACCAGCTTGGCCACGGTGACGATCTGGTTGATGGCGGCGGCCTCCTGGACCCCGCGCAGCACCATGAAATGGAACGCCCAGATGCACACCGTCGACAGCAGCACCGCGGGAACGGTGTTGCCCTCGCCGAAGATGGGCAGCACCTGCCCGAGGGTGGACTTGATCAGCACCCAGTAGCTGACATTGCCGACACAGGCGCTGGCCCAGTACCCGAACGCGGAGAAGAAGCCGAGGTACTCACCGAAGCCGGCCTTGGCGTAGGCGTAGACACCGGCGTCGAGGTCTGGTTTGCGCACGGCCAGCGTCTGGAAGACGAACGCCAGCATCAGCATTCCGGTGCCTGCGATCGCCCAGGCGATGATCGCGCCGAATCCGCCGGTGGCCTGCCCGAAGTTGCGCGGTAGCGAGAAGACGCCCGCACCGACCATGGAGCCGACCACCATCGCCGACAAGGTCAGCAACGGCATCTTCTTCGTCGCTGTCTGTTCCGAGGCTGTCATCGCGCTACTCCTCCGGATCGGTGCCGGCGAGGGAACGCGCGCGGGCGATGACGGGCGTGGCAATCATCGCGCATACCGGCATCGGTGCGGCCTGGACCTGCCGCTGATTCCCGGCGTCCACGCGACCTCCCGCCACGATGTCGATGTCCGGCAAATTCTAGGCGACCGGCCACCGTCGGCAGCGGCTTCGAGCGCGTGTCGTGGCCGCGAGACCCGGACGACATCGGCCCGAAAAGAGCACCGGACCCGATGCGCACCTCGTGAGTGCGGCACCGGGTCCGGTGTTCGATCGCCCCATGGGACCGACGGTTGGCTCTGGGCCGTCGATCGGGGCGAGCTTGTGGAGGGAGCCGGGTGTGGCTCCGGTCAGTGGGCCTCGGAGGCGGGTTCGATGGTCAGCGCCGAGATCGCCTCGATCCGGGCGACGGCGTCGGTGACGATCTCGTCGATCAGCTCGGCCACGGTCGGCAGGCTGTCGATGATGCCGGTGACCTGGCCGGCGGGCAGCACGCCCGCGTCCGTGCGGCCCTCGACGAGGCCGGCCTTGGTCAGCATCGCCGAGTTCGCCGCCATCACGACCTGGGACCAGCTGAGGTCCTTGGTCTTGCGCATCGCCAGGCCGTCACGCATCAGCGTCGACCACTTCATGCCGGTCATGGACTTGAACTTGGCCGCATTGCCGACCGCCGCGGACAGGCCGCGCCAGCCGCCGGAGTGCTCCAGCTTCTCGACCAGTTCGGTGTTCAGCATCCGGTGCGGCATGCCGTCGACCTTCACCGAGACCACCGTGTCCTGCAGGCCGCGCGCCAGGTACTCCTGCTTCACGGCCTCCGGGACGGTGCTCTCCTGGGTGAGCAGGAAGCGGGTGCCCATGGCGACGCCCGCCGCGCCGTAGGACAGCGCGGCGGCCAGGCCGCGACCGTCGAAGAAGCCGCCCGCCGCGATCACCGGGATGTCGACGGCGTCGAGCACCGACGGCAGCAGCAGGGTGGTGGCGACCGGGCCGGTGTGCCCACCGCCCTCGCCGCCCTGCACGATCACCGCGTCGGCGCCCCAGGAGGCCACCTTCACCGCGTGCTTGGCGGCGCCGATCGACGGAACCACCACCACGCCCGCGTCTTTGAGCTTGGCGATGAGGTCCTTCTTGGGCGCGAGCGCGAAGGACGCGACCTTGACCCGCTCACGGATGAGCAGGTCGATGCGCTCGGTGGCATCGGTGGCGTCGGCGCGGATGTTCACGCCGAACGGCTTGCCGGTCAGCGACTTGGTCTTGGCGATCGCCGCCTCGAGCTCCTCGAAGGTCATCGTGGCCGAGGCCAGGATGCCGAGGCCGCCCGCGTTGGCGGTGGCCGCGACCAGGCGCGGGCCGGCGACCCAGCCCATCCCGGTCTGCACGACCGGATGCTCGATCCCGACCAGCTCGGTCAGCGGAGTCCGCAAGCGCGCACTCATGCCGCCACTTCCTTCTCCCGGAAACCCTTGGGGTCGAGCACGGTTCGGATGATCCGCAGCTCTTCCTCGGTGGGCAGCCTGGTCTCGCCCGCGGTGCCGAGCTCGGCCACCTCGAAGGAGGTGTTCTCGGCGACCTCGTCGGCGCTCACACCCGGATGCAGCGACAGCGCGCGCAGGGTGTGGTCGGGACCGTTGAAATCGAAAACGCCCAGGTTGGTCACCACCCGGTGCAGGTGGTGGAAGCGGTAGGCCGGGTTCTCGGGATCGATACGGTCGTAACCGATTCCGGAGATGATGTCGACCTGATCGACGAACACCCGCTTGTTGTGCCGGGGCACGAAGTAGCTGGTGGCGTGGTTGATGGTGTTGCCCGGCGCGCCGCGCACACCGAACATCTGCCGGGTCGGCTGCTGCAGCGGACCGAAGGCCGACAGGTTCTGGTTGCCGAACCGGTCGATCTGATTTGCGCCCATCACCACGTGCCGACGGCCCGACGCGACCACATCGAACACCTTGGAGAACGGAATCCAGCCCTCCACAGGGGCCTTCGCGCCGATCGCCGGAACCTCGGCGAAGAACAGCGCCTCGCCGTCGGACAGCAGCAGATCGGGCTCGAAGGTGAGCCGGGCCAGCCGGGCGCCGATGGTGGTGACCGTCGACATCGGGCTCGCCATGATCTCACCGGCCCCACGGAAGATCTCCGCGGCGGCGACGACGCAGACCTCAGCACGAGTAATGCTCATAGCTTCTGCTCCTCGGCGAAAGCGTGGACAGCGGACTGGTATTCGTCCTCGGAGACATCCAGATAGCGGGCCTTGAACTCGGCCCACGACTCGGGCGTCGCCGCGGCGGCCACATAGTGCTTCTGGAACTTCTCGTCGCGGCCGTAACTGCCGGAGAAGGTGAAGTGCGCGCCACCGGGCGATTCGACGACACCGTCGACCAGCATCCGGTTGAGGATGATCGACTGCTGCGGAACGGCTTTCACCAGCTCCTCGGTCTCGACCAGGCGATCCACCGAGACGTAGCGCCGCTCGGCGGCCAGGCAGTACAGGTCGTCGAAGTACGGGTCGACGCCGGTGTAGGCGGCATTGCCGTGCTTGTCGGCCAGGTCCAGGTGCACGAAGGAGGCGTCGAGGTTCAGCGCAGGCATGGCGACCAGCGTCTCGGTCCTGCCGTCGGCGGCCGGGTAGGGCGACTGGACCGTCTTCAGCTCGCCTTCCCAGAAGTCGATCACCGACGAACCGAGGCCCGCCCGGATCGGCAGGAACGGCAGCCGGGCCGCGGCGGCCTGCAGACCGCACTTGACCATGCCCTCGTCCATCTCGCGCACGGTGATCGCGCCCTCGGTGCGCGCCTTGGCGAACCACGGATCGTAGAAGGGCGCCGAATCCAGCGAGACGAACCCGTAGTACGCCTTGCGCACCTTGCCCGCCGAGCACAGCAGGCCCAGATCGGGACCGCCGTAGGTGACCACGGTCAGGTCGGTGACATCCGAGCGCAGCAGCGCGCGTACCAGCGCCATCGGCTTGCGCCGGGAACCCCAGCCACCGATGCCGATGGTCATGCCGCTGCGCAGCTCGCCGACGACCTCGTCGAGCGTCATTCTCTTGTCGCGCATGGCGCCTACTTCTCCTTCTTCTGCGCGGCGAGATCGTCGTCGAAACGCGCCCTGATCTCGTCGGCGACACCGGCGAGGTTGAGCTCCATGGTGAAGCCCTGCTCGTAGCGGTAGGAGCGGTGCACGTCCTGCACGTCGATGCCGTTGAGCGCGCGCTTGGCGGCCCGGATCACGCGGCCGTCCTTGTTCGCGATGTTCTTGGCGACCTCCATGGCCGCGGCGTCGAGTTCGGCGCGCGGCACCACCTGGTACACCGAGCCGTAGTGGTGCAGCTGCTGGGCGGTGAGCTTGCCCGCGGTGTAGAACATGGTCCGCATCAGATGCTGGGGGACCAGCCGGGCCAGGTGCGTGGCCGCGCCGAGCGCGCCACGGTCCACCTCGGGCAGGCCGAAGGTGGCGTCGTCGGAGGCGATGATGACATCGGAGTTGCCGACCAGCCCGATGCCGCCGCCCAGGCAGAACCCGTTGACGGCGGTGACCACGGGCACCTGGCAGTCGTAGACGGCCGCGAAGGCCTCGAAGCAACCATGGTTCGCGCGGATCAGCGCGGTGTGCCCGGTATCGGCGTTCATCTCCTTGATGTCGACGCCGGCGTTGAACCCACGGCCCTCGGCCCGCAGCACGACCACCCGGGTCTCCGGATTACGGCCCGCCTCCCGGATGGCGTCGGCCAGGGCGAACCAACCGTCGGACGGTAGTGCGTTGACCGGCGGGTAGTCGACTGTGACGACTTCGACGCCCTCGGTTTCGGTGTGACGGTTTATCCCCATCGCAAGTCCCATCGTGCGCGACTCGGGCGAACCCCGAGACAAAGCAAGCAATTGCTTGGTAGGTTAGCACGGTGGCTGTAGAAATCGACCTTTCCGAGCAGATCGTTCTGGTGACGGGCGGCGTGCGCGGCGTCGGCGCCGGCATCAGCCGGGCCTTCCTCGCCGCGGGCGCGACCGTGCTGACCTGCGCGCGCAGGCCCGCCGACGAACCGATCACGGTGGGTGAGCGCAGCACCGAACACCTCACCTGCGATGTCCGCGACGTCGACGCGGTGGCGGCGATGTTCGCCGAGATCCTGGCCAGATACGGCCGGATCGACCACGTGGTGAACAACGCGGGCGGCGCGCCGTTCGCGATGGCCGATGCCGCGAGCCCGAAGTTCCACGCCAAAATCGTGGAGCTGAATCTGCTCGCACCCCTGCTGATCTCGCAGCAGGCCAACGCGGTGATGCAGAAGCAGGACGCGGGCGGCTCGATCGTGATGATCACCAGCGTCAGCGGGCACCGGCCCTCGCCGGGCACCGCCGCCTACGGCGCGGCCAAGGCGGGCCTGGACAACCTGGCCTCTTCGCTGGCCGTCGAATGGGCGCCCAAGGTTCGCCTGAACTCCGTCGTCGTCGGCCCGGTCGAGACCGAGCTCAGCCACCTGCACTACGGCGACGCCGACGGTGTGGCCGCGGTCGCCAAGACCGTGCCGATGGGCAGGCTGGCCAGCCCCGCCGACGTCGGCAGCGCCGCGCTCTTCCTCGCCTCACCCCTGGCCGCGCACGTCAGCGGCGCCACCCTGCTCGTCCACGGCGGCGGCGAACGCCCGGCCTTCCTGGACGCCGCCACCGCCAACCACTAGACCCCGATAAGACACAGGAGCTTCATATGGACGACCAGCAGTTGATCTGCGCGGGCCGCACCGTCATCGTCACCGGCGCCGGCCGGGGGATCGGCCGCGCGCACGCGCTCGCCTTCGCCGCCGCGGGCGCGCGGGTGGTGGTCAACGATGTCGGCACCGCGCTCGACGGCGCCGAGACCACCGAGACCCCGGCCCAGCAGGTCGTCGACGAGATCGTCGCCGCCGGTGGCGAGGCCGTCGCCAACTACGACGACATCGCCGACTGGGAAGGCGCCCGGCGCCTGATCCGCCAGGCCGTCGACACCTTCGGTGGCCTCGACGTACTGGTGAACAACGCCGGCTTCGTGCGCGACCGGATGCTGGTCAACCTGGGCGAGGACGAGTGGGACGCGGTGGTCCGCGTGCACCTCAAGGGCCACTTCGCCACCATGCGGCACGCGGCCGAGTACTGGCGCGGTGAGTCGAAGGCCGGTCGTCCGGTCGACGCCCGCGTCATCAACACCAGCTCCGGTGCCGGTCTGCAGGGCAGCGTCGGCCAGGGCAACTACGGCGCGGCCAAGGCGGGCATCGCCGGTCTCACCCTCACCGCGTCGGCCGAGTTCGGCCGCTACGGCGTCACGGTGAACGCGATCGCGCCCGCCGCCCGCACCCGGATGACCGAGACGGTCTTCGCCGAGACCATGGCCGCCCCCGATTCCGGCTTCGACGCGATGGCGCCGGAGAACATCTCCCCGCTCGTCGTGTGGCTCGGCAGCACCGAGTCGGCCGGGGTGACCGGCCGGATGTTCGAGGTGGAAGGCGGAAAGGTGGCGCTCGCGCAGGGCTGGCGCCACGGTGCTCCGGTCGACCGCGGCGCCCGCTGGAATCCGGCGGAGCTCGGCCCGGTCGTGGCCGAACTGATCGAGAAGAGCGTCGCACCGGAACCGGTGTACGGCGCATAGCAAACATGTGGAGCGCAGGCCGGGGAAACCTCCCCGGCCTGCGCTTTTGGCATGTCACGCCCGTTTAGGGGACTGGACGGCTCTTGCTCTCTCCTGCGTGGAAGCAACGGTGGGTTTACCATGGGCTACTGTTCGTCGATCCCGGAATGTGTCGCGACCGGGGGTAATGCTGCGCTGAACGGATGAGGGGATGACAAGCGCATGGCCGTTGGTCGCATCGTGCGCGTGCTTGCCGCAGCGAGCGTGCTTGCCGGATCCGCTCTGCTCTGGCCTGCTCTCGCCGCCGCCGCACCGGAAAAGCCACCGACTCCCGCCGCCCAGGCGCCCGGAAGTGGAAGCAGTGGACAGGGGAATGACAACGGTCAGGGGAACGGCGGTCAGAACGGCAAGCTCGGCGAGCTGAGGCTGCCAAGCGGCTCCGGTGACGGCGGCCAGGGCAACCACGGTCAGGCCCCCACTGATCCCCAGCCGCCCGCCGGTGCGCCCGTCGCCGGTGACAGCGAGTGGCAGCCGCTGAACATCCCCGGCCAGTCCACGTATGACGTTCCGAAGAAGGAAGTCAACGGCTCCGGTTCCGCCTCGGGCTCCGCCGCCGCCGGTTCGGCCGCCGCCGGCGCGGGGTCGGCCGCCACCGGCGTTGTCCTCGGCACCGGCTCCGCGGGTCTCGGCCTGCTGCTCGGTACCGGTTCGGCCGGCGTCGGCGCCATCCTCGGTACCGGTTCAGCCGGTATCGCGGCAGTCCTCGGCACGGGTTCGGCAGGCGCCGCCGGCGTCCTCGCGACCGGTTCGGCTGGTGCGGCCGCGGTGCTCGGCACCGGTTCGGCTGGTGCGGCGGCAGTACTCGGTACCGGCTCGGCCGCGGTCGGTTCGGCCGCCGCAGGCACCGGTTCCGCTGCCCTCGGCCTTGGCTCCGCTGTCCTCGGCACCGGTTCCGCCGCGGTGGGTTCAGCGGGTATCGGTTCCGCTGCCGTCGGTTCCGCGGGCACGGGTTCGGCCGCGGTCGGCTCGGCTGCCGTCGGTTCCGCCGCGGTGGGCTCGGCCTCGCCGCTGCTCTTGCTGCTGATCCCGATCCCCTCCGCCCCGGCAGCGCCCGCATTACCCTCGATCGCGATTCCGCCCGCGCCCGCAGCGCCGTCAGTGCCGAATATCGCTGTGGCAGAGCCTGTTCCGGCTGCGGCACCGCCCGCCGTCGAGGCGCCCGCAGCACCGCCCGCGGCGGCCGCGGAGGCCCCGGCGGCAGCACCGAATCACGCGTTCAAGCCGACCAGCGACAACAGTGGCCTGCCCGAACCGAAACTGCTGTCGGTGATCGGCGGCCTGATCGCGTTGGCCCTGGCCGGTACCGGCTCGGGCGCAGTGAGTTTCCAAGGTGCCGCGGCAGCCCAAGCGCGGGTGAACGCGGCGCGTGCCGAGTTCTTCGGACCGAGGTCGTGAGGGGATCTTCGATGAGCAAGAGCAAGACCCAGAGCACCTCCAGGTCCTATCGCCGCGTCGCCGCCGCGGTGGACGCGGTCTGCGCGGTCGCCGCCGACTCCGACGCGACCACCCTCGATGAGGTCGTCGCGGCGATCTCGCGCGAGCGGAAGCGCGAAATCGAGATCACCAGTGCGCAATTGGGCCCCGGCGTCTGTGGTCAGCGCCGGTTCTATCCGGAACGCGACATCATCGTCCTGGCCGACTCGCTACCCAGTCGCGACCACACCCTCGCGCACGAACTGGGCCACATCGTCTTCGACCACGAGGGCGCGCCCGCGGTGGAGACCACACTCGAGGTCAGTGACGACCTGATCGCCTACATGCTCAGCCAGCGCGCCCACGCGCAGATCGTCGACGACGGCGCCGACGACCTCGCCGAGTGGGAGGCCGAGACCTTCGCGGCCATGCTCATGACCCGGCTGCGCGTGTTCAACAACCGGGGCGCAGGCGTCTCGGTCCTTCGATTCGATGAGGCACTCGGATGACACTCTGGTTGACAGCCCTGCTGGTCTGGGTTGCCGCGGGTGCGCGAGTGGGTCGCGTGCTGGTCAAGCCGGCGACGACCGCCCGCGTGGCCATCGTCGTCGCGGTCGCCGCCGTCGCACTCGCGGCGACCGTCGCCATTCCCGATATCGCGGTGGCCGTGGACAATCTGCTACCCGGCGGCCTCCGCAGCGGCTGGTTGTCCACCGGCATCGTCGATTCGGCGTGGATCCTGTTCAC
>NZ_JBHXAY010000079.1:0-34332 GCF_042728775.1 Nocardia sp. NPDC060259 | reverse complement strand
CCGCCGGGACGAACTCACGCCTGATCGCGGATGGCGTTCTTGGCTGCTTCCTGCGCGGAGTCGACCTGGCCGGAGAACTTGCCGCCGGTCTTCGCGTCGACCACGTCACCGGCCTTCTCGATCACGCCGTCGACCTTGTCCGCGTGCTGGGCGGCCAGGTCCATCGCCTTACCCGCCAGGTTTTTGAAATCCACCGTGCACTCCTCGCTGATTTCGAACTCCAGTCTCGAGCGCACCAGCGCTCCACAACGCGATCACCCTAGCAACACCGCAGCTTTCGCGTCGACGGCATCAACCGCGCGACCGCGTCACACCGTCCCACACGGGATGCCACAGCCGTCCGGTGTCGGTCCAGGCCTGGAAGCGCACGGTGCCGGTGAGTTTCGGGGTGACCCACTCCGCGTCGCGGCACTCGTCGGCGGTCATCTCGTTGACGAACGGCGAACTCGCGCGGTGCAGCCGGCGAAGCTCGGCGGCGATGCGCCGCGCCTGCTCGGTGTCGAACCCGGTGCCGACGCGGCCGACGTAGACGAGCCCGTTCTCGTGCGGTATCCCGAGCAGCAGCGACTTGAACTCCCGTTTGTCGCTGCGCCGCCACCCGCCGACCACGACCTCCCGCGACCGCCAGTTGCGCTGCTTGAGCCAGGTCTGGCCGCGCTTGCCCGGCTGATACACCGAGTCGACCCGCTTGGCCACGACCCCCTCCTGCCCCTGCTCGCTACTGGCCCGCATGGCCTCGGCGCCCGAACCGTCCAGCAGTTCCGAGACATTCATCGACGGCGCCAGCCTGCCGAGCGCCTCGAGTACCGACCGCCGGTCGCTGTACTTCTTGCGCAGCAGGGAGGTGCCGTCGAGATAGAGCACGTCGAAAGCGACGAACACGGCCCGCGCCGAATCCGCTTGCAGCGACGAGATATCCGAGAGGCCGTTCGCGTCGAGCACCACCGCCTCGCCGTCGAGCACCACTCGGTGCCCGGCCAGTTCGGTGCCGAGCGCGGCCAGGCGCGGGTAACGGGTGGTCACGATGTTGCCCGCCCGGCTGCGGACGGTGACGGTGCCGTCGTCGATCTCGACGATCACCCGGAAGCCGTCCCACTTGGTTTCGAAGGCCCACTCCCCCGCGGCCAGTGATTCCACCGCACCGGCCGTCGCGAGCATCGGCGCGAGGCCACGTGGGAAATCACGGGACCCGCTGTCCGCCACGGGTTCTCGCCGGACCTGATCGCGCATGTAGTGCATCAGCCACTGGTCGCCGTTGGTCTGGATGAACGCGTAGCGGCCGTGCAGGCGCTCGCCGTCGAGTTCCACGATCACCTCGTCGTCGCGCCATTTCTCGGTGACGTAGGTGCCCGAGTCCCAGATCGTCATCTCGCCCGCGCCGTACTCGCCCTTCGGGATGGTGCCGTGGAAGTGCAGGTATTCGAGCGGATGATCCTCGGTGCGCACGGCGAGGCGATTGTGTCTCGGCTCGGTGGGCGGGCCCTTGGGCACCGCCCACGAGGCGAGGACGCCGTCGCGCTCGAGTCGCACGTCCCAGTGCAATCGGCGGGCGTGGTGTTCCTGGACGACGAAGCGGTCACCGGAGCCGGGTTCGGGTGCGGTGGCGGGCACCGGTTCGGGGGTGCGCTCGGGATCGCGCATGCTGCGGTACTTGGTCAGTGCGTCGGGGCCGCTCGGCAGCGGCGGGTCGAGTTCGGCCAGCAGATCGCCGTCGGCCTGCCAGCGGGCCAGGACCTCGTCGAAACGCAACTGGCGCAACGCTTTCACGTCTTCGATCTCGGCCCAGCCGCGCGGCGCCGCGGCATTGGGCTGGGTGCGACCGCGCAGCGAGTACGGGGCGATGGTGGTCTTGGCCGCGTTGTTCTGGCTCCAGTCCAGGAAGACCTTGCCCGCGCGGGCCGACTTGGCCATCGTCGCCGTCACCAGATCCGGGTGCAGCTGTTCGAGATTGGCGGCCACCTGCTTGGCGACGGTGGACGCGCCGCGCGAGCTCACCGGCCGGTCCAGCGGCACGTAGACGTGAATTCCCTTGCTGCCGCTGGTCACCGGGAAGGCCTGCATGCCGATGTCGGCGACCATGTCGCGCACGGCCAGCGCGACCCGCGCGCATTCGGCCAGCCCCGCGCCGGGCCCTGGGTCGAGATCGAAGACGATCCTGGTCGCCGGGCCGCGCTGTTCGCCGTCGAATCGCCATTGCGGCACATGGACTTCCAGCGCCGCCTGCTGGCCGAGCCAGGCCATGCCCGCCTCGGAATCGATCAGCGGATAGACCACCTTGCGGCTGGAATGCTCGATCGCGCGGCGCTGGATCCACGCCGGCGCGTGCTCGGGCAGGTTCTTCTCGAAGAAGTCGGGGTGATCGACCCCGTTGGGCCACCGTTTCCTGGTGACCGGCCGCCCCGCGACGTGGGGCAGTATGGCCGCGGCGATCGCCGAATAGTAGGCGATCACTTCGCCTTTGGTCGTCCCGGTCGCCGGGTACAGCACCTTGTCGAGGTTGCTGAGCTCAACCTCGATGCCGGGCTCACCCGGCGGACCCCGGAACTCCCGGCGGACCATCGACGCGGTACGGCGGCGGGGACCGAAGCGACCCGGCCCCCGCGCACCGAATCAGGCCTGCGGCCCCGGATCGGTCGGCGCGGCGCCGCCGGCAGTGGTGCCGGGGCCGGGCTTCGGCGGGGTGGCGCCTGGGGTGGCGCCGGGGGCGGTATTCGGCGGGGTGGTGGTGCCGGACGCAGGGCCCTGACCGGTGCCGGACTGCGGCGGAACGACCTTCTTGGCCGCGTCCTTGCCCTTCTCGATCTTGTCGCTGTACTTGCCGCCGGTCTTCTCATCGATGAACGTGCCGGCCTTGTCGACCGCTTCGTTGATCTTGTCGGCGTTCTGCTCGACCGCCTCCTTGCCCTTCCCGAGCAAGCCCTTCAAGGTATCCACGAGACTCATCTGCCGATGTTCCTTTCCCGTTTTGGCGCGATTGCCCGTCGCTACGCGAAGCCGAAAGGGTTCACTCCACATCTTCCCACCACGAAACCCGTGGTGGGAGGTCATTCGGAACCACCCGCTCGCCCGGCTTGGGCACTACAGTGCGGGTACCCGCTTCGGCCGCGGCGGACACCAACCGGTGCACCGGCTCCGACCATCCGTGGAAGGCGAGATTGAAAGTGGCCCAGTGGATCGGCACCAGCAGGCCGTAGCCCGCGTCGCCGAGGCACAGGTCGGCGTGCGCGCGCACCGCCTCCTCCGGGTTCATGTGCACGTCGGTCCAGCGCTCGTCGTAGGCGCCGATCGGCAGCAGCGTCAGATCGAAGGGGCCGAGGACGGCGCCCGCCTGCGAGAACGCCTTCGTGTATCCGGTGTCGCCGCCGAAATAGACCCGCTTGGTCGGCCCGGCCAGTGCCCAGGACGCCCACAGGGTGGTGTTGCGGACCAGGCCGCGGCCGGAGAAATGCCTGGCCTCGGCGCAGGTGATGGTGAGCCCGCGGTCGGCGGCGTTGTGGCCGAGCGAGACCGAGCCGCCCCAGTCGAGCTCGATGATGCGGTCCTCGGGCACACCCCAGTGCCGCAGGTGCGCGCCGATGCCGGTCGGCACGACGAACGGCGCGAGCTGTGCGCGGACCAGTTCGTCGATGGTGGCCTTGTCGAGGTGGTCGTAGTGATCGTGGGAGATGATCACCGCGTCGACGGCGGGCAGCGACGACAGTTCGCCGGGCACCGGATGCAGCCGGGCCGGACCGACCAGCGGGGACGGCGAGACGCGCTCGCTCCACACCGGGTCGGCCAGCACGCGGTAGCCGTCGAGTTCGACGAGCGCGCTCGCGTGCCCGTACCAGGTCACCGCCAGCGGCGCGGCCTCCTCCGGCACCGCGGGGGTGACCAGGGGGACCGGGCGCGACGGCCTGCCGACCCGGCCCTTGGTGAGTCCGGACCACAGCAGCGAGGGCGCGGCGCCGGGAGCGAGCATGCTGCTCGGCTCGGTGTTGTGGAAGCGGCCGTCCCGGAACGACGACTTGCCGAGCGCGATCGGCTCGATGGCCGCCGGTCCGGCGCCGATGGCCGTTGACAGCCCCCACACCGCACGCGCCACCCAGGCGAGCCCGAGCGTGCTCGCCACCGACCCCGCAACACGCGCGAGCCGCATCAGCGGCCCACGAACTTCGCTGGGCGCTTCTCCTGCCGGGCCATACGACCCTCCTTCGCGTCGTCGCTGGTCCACGCCGCTTCCAGCGCGGCCCGCTGCTGGGCGCTCGCCGGTTCGCGAGTGCCGTCGTCGTTGAGCATGAGCTTCATCGCCCGCAGCGAGAGCGGGGCGAGCGCGGCGATCGACTTCGCCCAGTCCTGCGCGTCGGCGAGGGTGCCGAGCTTGTTGGCGAAGCCGAAGGCGTAGGCATCGGTGGCCGTGACCGGGTCGGCCGCGAGCAGGATGGTGCGGGCCGGGCCGCCGCCGATCAGCGAGACCAGCCGCGAGACCGTCCAGCGGTCGACCGAGATGCCGAGTTTGGCGGCCGGGACCGCGATGTAGGCGTCGGGCTCGAGCACCCGCAGGTCCGAGGCGATCGCCAGTTGCACGCCCGCGCCGAGCGCACCGCCGTTGATCGCCGAGATCACCGGGACCGGCAGTGCTTCGATGGTGTGCAGCATGTCGAGCAGGCCGGACAGGAACGTCTCGGAGTAGACGCCGGACAGGTCGGCGCCCGCGCTGAAGATCGGGCCACGGCCGGTGAGCACGATGACCCGCGCGCCCTGCTCCACCGCGTCGAGCATCGCGGCACGCAACAGGCCGACCAACTCCTCACTCAGCGCGTTGCGCCGTTCCTCGCGCTGTAATTCGATGGTGATCACGTCACCATCGCGGGTCACGCCGAGCATGCATTCTCCCCAGAAGTACCGGATACCTTGCGTGCCATAACTCTGCCACAGGCGACCGTCGACGCCCGGTAAGGCGATAGCATCGGCGGCTGTGGCGACCGACTTCGACATCCTGGTGATCGGTGCGGGCCAGGCGGGACTCTCGGCCGGTTACCACCTGCGCCGCCGCGGATTGGTCCCCGAACGCGACTTCCTCATCGTCGACCACGCGCCCGGCCCCGGCGGCGCCTGGCAGTTCCGCTGGCCGTCGCTGACGCTGACCACCGTGAACCGGGTGCACGATCTGCCGGGGATGTCCTTCGCCGAGACGCTGCCGCCCGGCTCGGAATCCGCACCGGCGGCCACCGCGGTGCCGCACTACTACGAACTCTACGAAAAGCGCTTCGACCTGCGGGTACGGCGACAGGTGACGGTGCATGTCGTCTGCGATCGGACCGCCGACGGGCAGACCTGCGCCGGGCGCGGCGAGGTGCTGCACGTCGAGACCGAGGGCGCGGGGACCCTGCGCACGCGGGGGTTGATCAACGGCACCGGAACCTGGGAGCGCCCGTTCATTCCGGTGTATCCGGGCGCTGGCACGTTCACCGGCCGTCAGCTGCACACCCGCGATTACCGCACGGCCGCGGAGTTCGCCGGCAAACATGTGGTCATCGTCGGCGGCGGCATCTCGGCGGTGCAATTGCTCGACGAGATCTCGCAGGTGACGTCTACCACATGGGTCACCAGGAGCGAGCCGGTGTTCCGGTCGCTGCCCTTCCGCGAGGAGGACGGGCGCGCGGCCGTGGCCGTCGTCGAGGACCGGGTGCGCCGCGGTCTGCCGCCCGGATCGGTGGTCTCGGTGACCGGGCTCCCGCTGGACGAGCGGCTGCGCGCCGCGCGTGACCGGGGCGCGCTGGCTCGGCAGCCGATGTTCGAACGGATCGAGCCGACGGGCGTGCGCTGGGCGGACGGGCGGTTCCAGGAAGCCGATGTCATCCTGTGGGCGACCGGTTTCCGCAGCTCGCTGGACCATCTCGCGCCGTTGCGGCTGCGCGGACCCGGCGGCGGGATCACCATGACCGGTCGCCTCGCCACCCAGGTCGCGGTCGATCCACGGATCCATCTGATCGGCTACGGGCCGTCGGCCAGCACCATCGGCGCGAACCGGGCGGGCCGGGCCGCGGCTGCCGAATTGACCGGCTACCTGGGGATCAGTCCAGACCGAGGCTGAGGGTGGCCGGGTCGGCGCCGACCCTGGTACCCGTGTCGAGGCGGTCGATCGCCGCCATCGCCTCCGCGTCCAGCTCGAAGGAGAACACGTCGAAGTTCTCCGCGATCCGCGACGGCGTGACCGACTTGGGGATGACGATATTGCCCAGCTGCAGGTGCCACCGGATGATGACCTGTGCGGGCGTGCGGTCGAGTTCCTTGGCGAGGGTGACGATGGTCGGGTTGTCCAGCAGCGTGCCCTGACCGAGCGGGCTCCACGCCTCGGTGGCGATCGCTTGGCTGTCGTCGTAGTGGCGCAGGTCGGGCTGGGCCAGGTTGGGATGCAATTCGATCTGGTTGACCGCCGGGGTCTCGCCCGCCTCGGTGATCAGGGTCACCAGGTCGGTCACCCGGAAGTTGGAGACACCGATCGAGCGGATCCGGCCCTGTGCCTTGAGCGCCTGGAAGGCACGGAAGGTGTCGACATAGCGGCCTGCCGACGGCACCGGCCAGTGGATCAGGTACAGGTCCAGATAGTCCAGGCCCAGCCGCTGCATGCTGGCGTCGAAGGCGCGCAGCGTGCTGTCGTAGCCCTGGTCGGCGTTCCACAGCTTGGTGGTCACGTAGATCTCGTCGCGGGGGATCCCCGAGGCACGGATCGCGCGGCCTACGCCTTCCTCGTTTCCGTAGACCGCGGCCGTGTCGATGCTGCGGTAGCCGACCTTCAATGCCTCGGCCACCACGGGCGTGACGTCGTCCTCCGGCACCTGGAAGACACCGAAGCCGAGCTGCGGGATGACGTTCCCGTCGTTGAGAACGATGGTGGGAACGCGGCTGCTAGCGCTACGGAAAGTCACCTGTTCGACGGTAGAAGTGGTTCGCCGTACCGTCAACGACGCTCACCTGCGTGTTTCCCCAGCTGCGGATTCGGGTGGAAACCGGGGCGCGGGTCAGGAGACGACCCCGATCCGCCGATACCGCACCTTGCGCAGAGCCCGCAGGTCCGCCGTCGGCTGTGCGCGCAGGGCCGCGAGCTCCTCGGTGACCGCGAGGACCATCCTGCGGGCGAAGGCGACCGGCTCGTCGGCGGCGTCGGGGTGCTCGTCGACGATCCGGTCCACCACGCCGTCGGCTTGGAGATCGACCGCGCGGATACCTTGTGCCGCAGCCAGTTCCGGTGCGTGGGTGGTATCGCGGAAGACGATCGCACTCGCCCCCTCCGGCGGCAGCGGAGCCAGCCAGCCGTGTTCGGCGGCGAGTACGCGGTCGGCGGGCAGCAGCGCGAGCGCGCCGCCGCCGGTGCCCTGACCGAGGAGAATCGACACGGTGGGGGTATCCAAGGTGACCAGGTCGGCCAGGCACCGGGCGATCTCCGGGGCCAGCCCGCGTTCCTCGGCTTCCTTGGACAGGGCGGCGCCGACGGTGTCGATCACCAGCACCAGCGGCAGGCGCAGCTCGCGGGCCAGCGCCATCGCGCGCCGCGCCTCCCGCAGCGCGGCAGGGCCCATGGTGTGCTCGCCTTCCTGACCCGATCGGTCGTGACCGAAGACCACGCAGGGCTGGCCGCCGAAACGGACGAGGGCGAGCACCACCGTGCGGTCGGATTCGCCCTGGCCGGTGCCGCTGAGCGGAACCCGCTGTGTCACATGGCGCAGCAGGTCGCGGATGCCCGGCCTACCGGGGCGACGGGTGCTCAGGACCGAATCCCAGGCAGTCGCAGCGGGATTCGTCGCCTTTGCCGGATTGCGAACGGGCGCCGCCCAACCCGGCTCGGCCGAGACCGGGAGGACGACACCGCTGGCGACGCTCAATGCCCGGTGCGCGATCCGGCGGAACACCTCGACGGTGACCACGCCGTCGATCACACCGTTGCGGTACAGGTTCTCCGCCGTCTGCACGCCGGGCGGAAAAGGCTTGCCGTACAACGCCTCATAGACGCGCGGACCGAGGAACCCGATCAGCGCGCCCGGTTCGGCGAAGGTGATGTGGCCGAGCGAACCCCACGACGCGAACACTCCGCCCATCGTGGGATTGCGCAGGTACACCAGATACGGATGCCCCGCCGCCTTGTGCACCGCGACCGCGCCCGCGATCTTCACCATCTGCACGAAAGCGACTGTGCCCTCCTGCATTCTGGTGCCACCCGACGTCGGTGACGCGATGAGCGGAAGCCCGAGCTCGGTAGCCCGCTCCACCGCGGACACGATCCGCTCCGCCGCCGCGACCCCGATCGACCCGGCCAGAAACGCGAATTCACAGGCGATCACAGCGACCCGGCGCCCGCGCAGCAGCCCCTCCCCCGTCAGCACCGACTCATCGGTGCCCGCGCGCCGCGCCGCGGCTATGAGTTCCCGGCGATACCGCGGGGCGACCGCGGGCTCGATCGGCGGGCGGTCCCAGCTCTGGAACGAATCGGGGTCGAGCAACTGCGCGATCAGGTCATTTGCGGACATGTGCACGCGCAGAGCCTAGCGGGCCGCCGACCGCGCCGAGGGTCACGACATCGCGACGGAACATTCGGGAATCTTGACAATGTGTTGTGTTTTTACAACACTTCTTTGTGTGAGCCCAGTCAGACGAGGGGAAACCCTCCCGATCTTCAATCGCATCGCGGTGCTCCGCGCGGAACACCGGATGAGCAGGGCGGCGCTCGCCGACGCCGTCAACGTCAACGTGCAGACGATCGGCGCACTCGAACGCGGCGACCACTATCCGAGCCTCGACCTGGCCCTGCGCATCTGCGATGTGTTCGAGCTCCCGGTCGAGGCGGTGTTCTCCCGCACCGAATTCGGCCCGCTCTCGGCCGAGCTGTACCCACGAACGAAAGGCACGCCATGACCAGCGCGACCGGACTGATCGACCGCTACCAGAACTATCGCGTCCGCCGCTGGCTGGTCCAGGAACAGCGCACCGCCGGCATGCTGAAGGGCTGGCGGCCGCAACGCCGCAGGCGAATGCTGGTGATCGGCGTGGTGACAGCACTGCTCGGCATCGCGGTGGCAGGCGTGCTGTGCGCACTGGATCTCGCCGCGGCCCCGGTCGTCGCGCTGATCGCGCTGCTGCTGTTCCTCCCGAGCTGGACGATGCTGCGCATCGCCTCCGGCGGCCAGGACCACGCACCCGACCCGATGCTCGACGAACTGGAAATCGCCGAACGCAACAAGGCGCGCTCGGCCGGCCTGGCACTCACCCAGTCTTTGACGATGCCGCCACTGGCCTACTTGATCTTCGTCAGCGCCATCGCGCCGCACGCCGACGCCTACCGCACCGCCTACGCGGGCGGCCTGATGATGCTCGCCGCCATCATGGCAGGCGGCTGCGCCCCGGCCATGATCCTCGGCTGGACCCGCCTCGACCCCGAACCGGAATCCTGAGCGGGAACGAATGCGGGGCTGCTGCCTTCATCGCGGCAGCCCCGTCTCCGGGTCAGTAGCCCTGCATGACCTTGCGCAGGGCGTACTCGGTCAAGGACACCAGGGCCTGCTTGGCTGGTTCACGGCGGCGGGCGTCGATCGACATGATCGGCACGTCGGCGGGAACCGCGAGGGCCTGGCGGATGTCCTCGAGGGGGTACTTCGGTGCGTCGTCGAACTCGTTGAGCGCCACCAGGAACGGCAGACCGCGAGCTTCGAAGTAGTCGACCGCGGCGAAGCTGTCCTCCAGCCTGCGGGTGTCGACCAGCACCACGGCGCCGATGGCGCCCTTGATGAGGTCGTCCCACATGAACCAGAACCGGTACTGGCCGGGCGTGCCGAACAGGTACAGAACCAGGTCGTCAGCGAGGCTGATCCGGCCGAAGTCCATCGCCACCGTGGTGGTCGACTTCATCGGAATGCCGGTCAGGTTGTCGATTCCGGTACTGGCGTTGGTCACCAACGCCTCGGTGCGCAGCGGAACGATCTCCGACACTGCACCGACCAACGTGGTCTTACCGACACCGAAGCCACCGGCGACAACGATCTTCGCCGAAGTCGGCTTGCTCGTGCGGGTGTCGACCTGCGCCGTCGAATCAAATACGCCGGAGTCCACTGAGAACCCTTTCGATCAGCTCGCGACGTTCATCGTCGCTGGAATCGTCTTTCAAAGTTGCCGAGACCCGGACATGACCGGCCTCGATGAGATCGGCCACGAGTACCCGCGCTACACCAATCGGGATACCCAATTGGGCAGCTATCTCGGCAACGGACGGCGATTGCCTGCACAACTCCACGATGGACGTTTCGAGGTTGTTCAGTTCGAACTGCCGCTCCATGGCGACCGGATGCGATGCAACGAGTGCCTCCAACGCCAACTCGACCGCCGGCCTGGTACGGCCGGCAGTCAAGGAGTACGGGCGGACGAGGCTGGGCTCGGCGCTCCCCATGCGGTGATCGTCTATGTCCATCCCACCATCAGGAACCCATCGTGACGCGTGGCGTGGCCTGGACGGTCTGGCCAACGCGCTCGACCAACAGAGCCATTTCGTAGCCCACCTGACCGATGTCACACGAGGTGTTGGTCAAGACGGCGAGATACGAGCCGTCGCCGACTGCCATGAGCAGTAGGTAACCGTGCTCCATCTCGACGACGGACTGCAGTACCGTACCGCCTTCGAACAGATTCGACACGCCGACGGAAAGGCTTGCCAGTCCGGCGGTCACAGCGGACAACTGCTCTGCGCGGTCGACCGGAAGCTGGGCGCTCGCGGCCATCAGCAGGCCGTCAGCCGAGACCAGGACGGCATGGGCTACGCCAGGAACCTCGTTGGCGAAGTTCGAAACCAGCCAATCCAGCTGACGGTTCGTACCACCTAGATCGGGGTTCATCGGTCTCCTTTATCTCCGGTTAGGTTCATTGCCTTCATTGCGCGGCCATCCCGGACGCCCTGCTGGTGACGACTCAAGCTGGACCTGATCGTTTCGGGATCACGTTGCGGGGTGCTGTCGGCCTTGCCGGTCACACCGCCAGGCACGAGCCTGCCGCCCGGATTGCGTTGAGGCAAGCCCGCAGCGGTACGAACCTCGGGCTGAGCCTCGCTGGCCCGGCGCGCGGCCTGCCAACCTTCGTCACCCGGTGATTCGAAGGCAGCGGCCATCTGGGACCGGTCGGAATTCTCGTCCGTGAGCCACGCCGACATCATCTCCGCGAAGATCGGCGTTCCGCCCATGACGGAATCGCCCTCCGGTGCCGGCTGCAACCTGGTCTGGAAGAACGACGCAGCCTTGACCGGATTCGACCGGTAGCTGTGCCGACCCGGATCGCGCCCTGCCGACGCAGCGTTCTCCGGTCCCGCAGGATCCCGATCCCGTTGCGGCAGCGCCACTCCCGGCCCGGCGTTCGCCTGCGGTACCACAGTAGCGCCGGGATCGCGCTGGGGCAGCGCATTCGGCGCAGCCGGACGCTGCGGCAGACCGTTCGGCGCTTCCCGCTGCGGCAGACCGGACGCGGGAGCACGCTGCGGCAGACCGTTCTCGGCGGAATCCCGCTGCGGCGCAGGGGCACCACGCTGCGGCAAGCCGTTGGCCGGACGCTGCTGCTGACCGGCCGCCGGATCCCGCTGCGGCAGACCGTTCGGCTGGGCACCACGCTGCGGCAGACCGTTGGACGGATCGCGTTGCGGCAGACCACCGGTCTGCTCACGCTGGGGCAGGCCGTTGGACGGATCACGCTGCGGGAGGCCACCGGTCTGCTCACGCTGGGGCAGCCCGTTCGACGGATCACGCTGCGGCAGACCACCGGTCTGATCGCGGTGCGGCAGGCGCGGCGCCGGATCACGCTGCGGCAGACCGTTGGACGGGGAGCGCTGCGGCAGCCCGGACGCCGGATCACGCGTCACCGGACCGGAATCACGTTGCGGCGCACCGTTGCCCGCGGGGTCCCGCTGGGGCAACCCGGTCGACGGATCACGCTGCGGCAGACCACCGGTCTGCTCACGCTGCGGGAGACCGTTGGACGGATCACGCTGGGGTAGGCCACCCGTCTGGTCCCGCTGGGGTAGGCCACCGGTCTGGTCCCGCTGGGGCAGGCCGCCGGCCGGACGCTGCGGCAGACCACCGGCCGACGGGTCGCGCGGCGGCGCGCCGTTGGCGCCCGGCGACCGCTGCGGCAGACCACCAGCGGTGGTGTCGCGCTTCGGCGGCGCGGTGTCACGCGGTGGCTGGGCCTGATCGCGCGAGGGAGCTCCGTTGGCGCCCGGCGACCGCTGCGGCAGACCACCGGCCAGCGACTGCGGGGCACCGGCGGGCTTGGGATCGCCCGGCTGCCCCGGCGCGGGCGGTGCGCCCTGCGGACGCTGCGGCCCACCCGGTCCGCCCGGCGCGACGCTGCGCTTGGGCAGGCTGGCCGCGGCGAGCTTGCCACGCTGCGGCGCGTTGCCCTGACCGGGCGCGGCCGGACGCAGGGTCGGCGACGACTGCTCGGCGGCGTCCTGCTGCACGCCCTGGGCCATCGAGTTGCCCGGCTGACGCTGCGGCAGACCACCGGGACCGGCCGCGATCGGACCACTGCCCGGGTCGACGGTGACCATCACGTTGCCACCCGGGGTACGGGTGATCGCGCGGGTCTGCATCGTGCTCGGCTGGTTCTGCGGGTTCGGGCGCTGCGGCTGCTGCGGCGTCTGCTGCTGCGGCGTCTGCTTCTGCAGCTGCTGCGGCGCCACGACCGGGCCACCGGCGCCGGTGACGATCAGGCCGACCGGCACGTGCACCGTGACGGTGACGCCCGGATCGCGCGCGGTGTCGAAGGTCGGACGTAGCCGCACGGTCAGCCCGTGCCGCTCGGCGAGCCTGCCGACCACGAACAGACCCATGTGGCGGGCGGTGTCGGGGCCGGGCTCGGCGGTCTGCTCGAGCCTGCGGTTGATCTCCGACATCTCCTGGGGCGGCATACCGATACCGCGGTCGGCGACCTCGATCAGCATGCCCTGATCGTGGGCCTGGGCGAAGGTGAACTTGACGTCGGTCTCCGGCGGGGAGGCGCGCAGCGCGTTGTCGAGCAGCTCGGCGAACAGGTGCGCCATATCGGAGGCGGCCGGTTCGACCAGCGAGCCACGCGGGGTCGCGCCGAGCTTGACCCGCTCGTAGTCCTCGACCTCGGAGATCGCGGCGCGCAGCACGTCGGCGATCTCGACCGGGGCCGACTTGGTCCTGCGCTGCTTGGTGCCGGCGAGGATCAGCAGGTTGTCACCGTTACGGCGCATGCGCGCCGCGAGGTGATCGAGGCGGAAGAGGTTCTCGAGCAGGCGCGGGTCCTTCTCGTCGTACTCCATCGCCTCGATGAGGGTGAGCTGATGGTCGACGAGCGACTTGGACCGGCGGGCCAGGGTCTCGAACATGTCGTTGACCTGGGAACGCATCTGCGCCTGGTCACTGGCCAGGCGCAGCGCCTGACCGTGGATGTCGTCGACGGCGCGGGCCAGCTGGCCGATCTCCTCGTCGGAGCGCACCGGCATCGGCTCGAGCGGCACGTCCTCGGGCGCGGCGCCGTTACGGAGCTGGGCGACCTCGTGCGGCAGATCGGACTCGGCGACGCGCAGCGCGGCGAGGCGCAGGCGGTGCAGCGGCACGATCATCGAGCGGGCGACGAACACGGCGAGCAACAGCGCGGCCAGGATCGTCGCGATGACGACACCGGTGTAGGACCAGGCGCCGGTCGCCGCGGTGGCGGCCAGCTCGTCCATCGCGGACTCGATGGCCTTGGTGGCCGAGTCGACGACGCCCTCGTAGCCGACGAGGCTGGTGAGGAGCGAGGTACGCAGGTCGCCGATGGGGAGTTTGCCCGCCGCCACCTCGGGGCTGCTGACCAGGTTCTGCCGGACGTCGGCCTGCGCCTTGAGGTCGGCGATCACCCGATCACCGTCGGGGAAGCGGTTGGCGAGCACGTCGAGCAGGTGCCGCTCGGTGGCGACGCCGGTGATGAAGTCCTGGGAACCCTGCGGCAGACCGCGCAGCATCCCGGAGAGGCCTGCGAGCTGGTCGACGAGAATCGAACGGGTGTTGAGCGAGTCGACCAGGCGCAGCTTGGCCTGGTCCATGACCGGGTCACTGACCTGCGCGATGGTGGTCTCGACGATGTCGACGCTGTCTTTACGCATCTGCTCGACCGAGGCCAGCGCGGGCTCGGCCGAGGAGGTGAGCGCCTTGCCCTGGCCACGCACGTTCTTGGCCTGCGAGATCATCCGCTGCAGCGCCTCGTGCGCCCGCGGAATATCCGCCAGCCTGCCGAGCGAGGACTCGGCGGCGGCGATCGCGGCGTCGAGGTCGGTGAGGTCCTTGTCGGTGACCAGGGTTACCCCAGGCCCCGCGGGGACCATCTGACTACCGGCCACCCTCGCCGAAGTAGCACTCAGCCCGGTGACCGACGGAATCGAGTCGACCTGCTCATTGATGCTCGACAGTCGGTTGGCTTCCGAGAACTCCGAGGTAATTCTCGACACGCCGAGCCCGACCGCGACCGCGAGCGGCACGGCAAGCACGGCCGTAACCTTCCAACGCAGGTCCCAGTTGCCGAGCGCCCAGCGCTTGCTGCCGGACCTAGCGGCGTCACGCATCTCCCACTCACTTTCCAAACTGGCCTCGTACCTTGAGCCATCAGCGAACCTCCACAGGCGCAATGGTGGCTCGCCAGGCGGAGCTGGCCGAGAACTGCGGCTGGCCGAGAAATTGCGTCTACGACTGCCCGAATAAGTGACAACAGATTCTAACGGATCAATAACTTCTTGGCTGACTCACGGTAGAGGTCCGCGCGATGACCTGCCCGTTCCAGGCAAAACCAAAGGTCGCGGCACCCCCTCGGGTGTCGCGTGAAGTCTGCCACAATCATCAGGATCTATCGAGCGGGCATCGAAGCGAGGCTAGGGAGTCACGGGGTTGGACACCGAACACGAGTACCGACCGGTCTATCAGACCAGTCTGGTCGACCCAGCCGACTTCTGGTCCGTCGCAGCTCAGGCCATCGAGTGGGATATCCCACCGGAGCAGATCGTCGACGCCGCCGACAAGCGCGCGGCCCGCTGGTTCCCCGACGCCCGGCTCAACACCTGCGTCAACGCGCTGGACCGGCACGTGCGGGCGGGCACCGTCGCCGACGGCGGGCACGCCGATCAGGCCGCCCTCATATATGTCTCCGCTATGACGGACACCACCACCGTCTTCACCTACGCCGAATTACTCGACGAGGTCGCCCGATTCGCGGGAGCCATGCGCGATCTCGGTGTCGTCGCCGGTGACCGTGTCGTGATCTACCTGCCGATGATCCCCGAGGCCGTGATCGCGATGCTGGCCTGCGCCCGCATCGGCGCGGTGCACTCGGTGGTGTTCGGCGGGTTCGCCGCGCCCGAGCTGGCCGCCCGCATCGACGACGCCGAACCGGTCCTGGTGGTCACCGCCTCGGGCGGGATGGAACCCAACCGCCGCATCGAGTACCCGCCGATCGTGCTGCAGGCGCTCGACCTGGCGCAGACCGCGTCGGTGCGCACGGTGATCGTCAAGCAGCGCCCGCAGTTCCCGACCATCGAGTTCCCGGCCGCGCAGCCCGCCACCGATGTGCTGCCGTCCTCGGAGCAGACCGTGGCCGCCCGCTGGGTCGACTGGGACGCCACCGTCGCCGACGTGACACCGGCCGAGCCGGTCTCGGTCGCCGCGACCGATCCGCTCTACATCCTCTACACCTCGGGCACCACCGGGAAGCCCAAGGGCGTGGTGCGCGACAACGGCGGGCACGCGGTCGCGCTGTCCTGGTCGATGCGCAACATCTACGACGTCGGGCCTGGTCAGGTGTTCTGGGCGGCCTCCGATGTCGGCTGGGTCGTCGGCCACTCCTACATCGTCTACGCGCCGCTGCTCGTCGGCGCGACGACCGTGCTCTACGAGGGAAAACCGGTCGGCACCCCCGACGCGGGCGCGTTCTGGAAGATCATCGACGAGCACGACGTACGGGTGCTGTTCACCGCGCCGACGGCGTTGCGCGCGATCCGCCGCGCCGATCCCGAGGCGACCGCGGCCCACCGCCACGACCTATCCCGGCTGCGCGCGCTGTTCTGCGCGGGGGAGCGCCTTGATCCGGCCACCTTCGAGTGGGCGACCGGCACGCTGCTGGCCGGGCACCCCGACACCCCCGTCGTCGACCACTGGTGGCAGACCGAGACCGGCTGGCCGATCTGCGCCGACCCGCTCGGCCTGCAGGAACTGCCGGTCAAGTCAGGTTCGTCCTGCGTGCCGGTGCCCGGTTACCGGCTGCGCGTCCTCGACGCGAACGGCAACCCGGTGGCGACCGGCGTCGAGGGCAATATCGTCATCGGGCTGCCGCTGCCGCCCGGCGCGCTGACCGGCCTGTGGCGCGACCGCGACCGGTTCATCCGCTCGTACCTGTCCGCCTTCCCCGGCCACTACCTGACCGGCGACTCCGGCTACTTCGACGAGGACGGCTACCTCTACGTCCTCGGCCGTAGCGACGACGTGATCAACATGGCCGGGCATCGCCTGTCGGCGGGCAGTATCGAGGCCGCGATCGCGGGCCACGACGCCATCGCCGAATGCGCCGTGATCGGTGTCCCCGACGAGCTCAAGGGCCACCTGCCGCTGGCGTATGTGGTGCTCAAGCAGGGCGTCGATGTCGATCCCGAGCAGCTGCGCACCGAGCTGGCAGAGCGGGTGCGCGAGCAGATCGGCGCCATCGCCACCCTGCACAGCGCGATCATCGTCTCCGGCCTGCCCAAGACCCGCTCGGGCAAGATCCTGCGCAAGACGATCCGCCAGCTCACCGCGGGCGAACACGTCGAGACCCCGGCCACCATCGAGGACCCGGCGGTGCTCACCGCGCTGGCCGACCGCATCCTCGCCAATCCCCCGCTCGGCGCACCGCAGCCAGCGGCGGAGGACTCGCCGACGCCCGATCTCGACGGCGACCCGGTGGCGCCGACGACCTGACCACGGCGGTCGGCGGCGCTGCGCGCCCATAGGATTGCACCGTGACCGATCGTGCTGCCTCTACTGTCCTGGTCGTCGACGACGACGAGGATGTCCTCGCCTCGGTCGAACGTGGCCTGCGACTGTCCGGGTTCCAGGTGCTGGTTGCCCGCGACGGCGCCGCGGCGCTGCGCGCGGTGTCCGAGCGCGCGCCCGACGCCGTCGTCCTCGACATGAACATGCCGGTGCTCGACGGCGCGGGCGTTGTGACGGCATTGCGCGCGATGGGCAACGACGTGCCGATCTGCGTGCTCAGCGCCCGCGCCTCGGTCGACGACAGGATCGCCGGCCTCGAGTCCGGCGCCGACGACTACCTGGTGAAGCCGTTCGAGCTGGCCGAACTGGTGGCCAGGATCCGCGCCCTGCTGCGCAGGCGCACCGACGTGCCGGAGCCCGCAGCGCCCGGCGCGATCACCGTCGGCCCATTGCAGATCGACGTGGCCGGCTACCGAGCGCTGTTGCACGGCAAGGAAATCGAGCTCACCAAACGGGAATTCGAATTGTTGTCGACGCTGGCCAGGAATGCGGGTGTGGTGTTGACGCGGGAACGACTACTGGAATTGGTGTGGGGTTACGATTTCATAGCCGATACGAATGTCGTCGACGTGTTCGTCGGATACCTGCGACGCAAACTCGAAATAGATGACACGCCAAGGATTTTGCACACCATTCGCGGCGTCGGGTTCGTGCTCCGGGAACCGAAATGACCGAGCCCCCGCCGAAACGCCGTCGGAGACAATCGTTTTCGCTGCGAACCAGAGTCGCGGGCGCGGCCGCGGCTGGTGCCGTCATCATCGTTACGATCGCCGCGTTCGTGGGTTTCCAGGCGATCGAACGCAACAATGTGACCCAGACCGATCAGCAGCTCGAGATCGCCTCGCGCATCGTGCTGATCGAGCCGGTATTGGCGACCGGCTTCGTCAACCTGACCGGCTTGCAGACCACGATGGCGCTCACCGTGCGCGACAACGGTCAGGTGACCGCGTCCAGCTCGACCCAGCTGCCAGATCTGCCGCCGGGCTCGCAGACCGTCGAGGTGAACGACCAGCCGTACCGGGTACTCACCACCACCGAGAACCAACCCGCAGGACGCACCGTCTCCCTCGCTATCCCGACCACCGAGTCGGCCAAGGCCACCGCCGACCAGCAGCGCTGGGTGCTGGCGGGCGCGGCGATCGCGGTGGCGGCGGCAGCGGCGCTCGGCTGGCTGCTCGCCGGGCGCGCCGTCGGCCCGATCGTGAAGCTGACCAAGCAGGTCTCGGCGCGCAGCGCCTTCGGTGACCCGGACAACCCTGCCCAGCCGGTCGACGGTTCCGGTGTCGACGAGGCGGTGAAGCTGGCCGACGCGGTCAACACCATGCTGGCCCGCGTCGACGAGGCACAGGCCGAGACCGCCGCCGCGCTGGAGACCGCCCGCGACTTCGCCGCCGTCTCCGCGCACGAACTGCGCACCCCGCTGACCGCGATCCGCACCGACCTCGAGGTCCTGCGCACCCTCGACCTCACCGACGAGCAGCGCCGCGAGATCCTCGACGACCTCGCCCGCAACGAGACCAGGGTCGAGACCACCCTCACCGCACTGGAACGCCTGGCCCGCGGCGACCTCACCGCCGAAGCCGACCACGTCCCCACCGATGTCGCCGATCTGTGCGATCAGGCCGCCCACGACGCCATGCGCCACAATCCGGGCCTGTCGGTGCGGATCGATACCGACGCCGAGCTCGTCACCCGCGGGCTGCCCGCGGGGCTGCGCCTCGCCGTCGACAACGCGCTGACCAACTCTGTGAAACACGGCGGCGCCACCCACGCCGTCGTCTCGGCGCATCGCACCCCGGACGATCACATCGTCATCGCCGTCGACGACAACGGCACCGGCGTGCCCGTCGCCGAGCGTGACTCGGTCTTCGCCCGCTTCGCCCGCGGCACCAATGCCAGCAAGGGCGGCTCCGGCCTCGGCCTGGCGCTGGTGGCCCAGCAGGCCCAGCTGCACGGTGGACGGGCCTATTTCGAGGACAGCCCGCTCGGCGGCGCGCGCCTGGTGCTCGACCTGCCGGTCCGCCACACCCCCTAGACAGCGAAAAGCCCCGCACCCGTGTGACACGGATGCGGGGCCGAATTCACTTGCCTGGCAAACGTTCAGCCATCGAGCGGCGGAACGCGGAGTCCCCGAGGGATCAGGGCAGGACCTGCGGGACCGACTCCGGGATGACCAGGCCGATGACCGCACCGATCACGGCGCCGGTCAGGGCGGTGGAGATCACCGACGGGATGGCGCAGAAGACGTAGCCGATGATGAACGCGGCCAGGGCGGGCACACACATGATCGCGGCGGCGATCGCACCGATGGTCGCGCCGGCGGCGGCACCGTTCTGGACCGGGTCGTGGTTGGCCTTCGACGGGTCGGTGGCGATGTTCTTCAGCTCGGTGCTGGTGTCGGCCGACAGCTGCGGGGCCATCGACAGGGTCTTACCGTCCTCGGAGACCACCGAGGCGATCGCGACGGCGTTGCCGTCGACGGTGTTGAGCTTCAGCGGGACCTCACCCACGGTGACGCCGGCGGCGGACACCACGGTGACGGCGTCGGGGGTGACGACGAACCGGGCGTTGTCGACGGTCGCGGAGATGGTGCGCAGGTCCGGCGAGACGACGGTGCGGAAGTCGACGCCATCGGCGGCACCGGCACTGGACAGGCCGGTGGCGATCTGCGCCTGGCGCTCGGTGTCGATGTCAGCGGCGGCGGTGCCCGCGGTGACCAGCGAGGTGGCCACGGCCAGCGGCAGCGCGGCGACGAGCACACGACGGCCGACGCGAGTGATGTTGCGGTGGAACATGTTCGATGTCTCCCTCCCGATGCCCCCGGCGAATCCCCGAACCCCCCGGACGAATCGAAAAAATTCTCGATGTCGATTGACTCGAGATTTGTACCGGACAGATCGAGCCCATGGAAGACACTGTGACGCAAGCCATATCGGCAAGGGGTTTCGCAGTCCCGGTGACCGGGAAACGCCATCTCCGGCATACCGGCAGTTACCCAGCGCCGCCTTCCTCACCGAACTCTCAGACATCTCCCACGACCCGGCGTGAACTCTGCCGATACCGTCGGCGCCGTGATCGGAAAACGTACTCGTGCCGCCTGTCTCGTCGCTGCTGTCGCGCTGACGGGCGGTGGTATCGCCGCGTGCGCGGGCGCAGGCGACACCCCTACCGGATTCGCGTTGGTCAATGCCGATACCGGGCCGACCGGGGATCGCGTCGCGGCGGCCGTGCGAGAGGCGGGCGGCTACGAGTGGACGGTCGCGAAACCGGGTGAGATCGACCCGGCCGATTACGCCGCGGTGATCACCCTGCCCGCGGACCTCACTTCCTCGATGGCCACGCTGGCCTCGCCGGAACCCAAGCGCGCCAAGGTCACCGTCACCGCGCACGAGGGTGCGGACGAGGGCACGGTGAACGGCGCTGTCGCCGCGGTGACCCACCGGATCGGCGCCTCCGGTGTCGACGCCGCGCTCGCCGCGGTCTCGCAGGCGCGCAATCAGATGACCTCGGTGCAGTTCACCGCGCAACTGCTGAGCGCGGGGGTGAACGCGGCCGCGGGCAGCGCCGACCAGTTCAGTGGCGGTGCGCAGGAGATGCTCGGCTTCCTCGACTTCGCGAAACAGGGTGCGGGAGAACTCACCTCGGCCATCGAGCTGCTGAATCAGACCGTGGACGGCGCGGCCGCGCAGGCGAACCAGCTCGCCGACGCACTCGGCGCGACGGGTGTCACCATCGCGGGCGTCGAGCGCAGCGCCACCGCCCTGGGCACCGGCCTCGACCAGATCCTGCCGCTGCTGCGCGCGCTGCCGTTCGCGAACGATCCCCAGCTGACCGACATCATCACCAAACTCGAAGCGCTGCGCGGCATCTCGAGTCAGGCGGGCACCCAGCTGACCGGCCTCGCCGAATTGACCGGCGCCGCCGTCGATCCCGACACCGATCTCGGCACCCTGCTGCGCACCGTCGTCGCCCGGCTCAACAGCGCCCGCGACCAGCTCACCCAGGGCGCCGAACTCGCCAAGGGCCTGCCCACCCTCGCCGAACAGGGCGGCGCCCAGATCGCCTCCGCGATCGAACAGATGACCACCGGCGTCGGCGCCCTCCAGAACATCGTCGGCAACCTGAACACCCAGACCGGCAAGGCACTGGAGGCCCTCCCCGCCCGCGGCTCCGCCCAGAACTCCGCCCTCGCCCTTGCCCTCACCGACCCGGTCGAGGTCGTCCGGGAGTGACGGTGCGCAGACAACTGTGGCCGGGTTCCGATCGGAACCCGGCCACAGTGTTTGTTCAGCAGGTCAGTTCGCGGCGAGCAGGTCGATGACGAAGACCAGGGTCTTGCCGGACAGGTTGTGGCCTGCGCCGACGGGGCCGTAGGCGAGCTCCGGCGGGATGGTCAGCTGACGGCGGCCGCCGACCTTCATGCCGGGGATGCCGTCCTGCCAGCCCTGGATCAGGCCGCGCAGCGGGAAGACGATGGATTCGCCACGGTCCCACGAAGAGTCGAACTGCTCGCCGGTGTCGAACTCGACGCCGACGTAGTGCACCTCGACGGTGCCACCGGGCACCGCTTCGGCGCCCTCGCCCTCGACGAGGTCCTTGATCACGAGTTCGGTGGGCGCGGGGCCCTCCTGGAAATCGATCACCGGCTTGGTCATTCGGCTATCTCCTTCGATAGTTTCAGTGCGGGCTAACGACCGGCGATGTCGCGGTAGTCACGCTCACCGTAACCGGTGTAGATCTGGCGCGGGCGGCCGATCTTGAGCGGCTCGGAGTGCATCTCACGCCAGTGGGCGATCCAGCCGGGCAGGCGGCCCATGGCGAAGAGCACGGTGAACATGCGGGTCGGGAAGCCCATGGCCCGGTAGATGACGCCGGTGTAGAAGTCGACGTTCGGGTACAGGCGACGCGAGACGAAGTAGTCGTCGGTGAGGGCGACCTCTTCGAGCTGCTTGGCAATGTCGAGCAGCTGGTCGTCGCCGCCGATCTTCGACAGGATCTTGTCGGCGGCCTGCTTGACCAGGGTCGCGCGCGGGTCGTAGTTGCGGTAGACGCGGTGCCCGAAGCCCATGAGCTTCACGCCGTCTTCCTTGTTCTTGACCTTGCGGATGAATTCCTTGACGTCGCCGCCGTTGGCCTTGATCTCGTCGAGCATCTCGAGCACGGCCTGGTTGGCGCCACCGTGCAGCGGGCCCCACAGCGCGTTGATGCCACCGGACACCGAGGTGAACAGGTTGGCGTCCGACGAGCCGACGAGGCGCACGGTCGAGGTGGAGCAGTTCTGCTCGTGGTCGGCGTGCAGGATCAGCAGCATGTCGAGCGCGGCGGCGATCTCGGGGTCGACCTCGTAGGGCTCGGCCGGGAAGCCGAAGGTCATCCGCAGGAAGTTCTCGACCAGCGACAGCGAGTTGTCGGGGTAGAGGAACGGCTGGCCGACCGACTTCTTGTACGAGTAGGCCGCGATGGTCGGCAGCTTGGCCAGCAGGCGGATGGTGGACAGCTCGACCTGCTCGGGGTCGCGCGGGTCCAGCGAGTCCTGGTAGTACGCCGACAGCGCGTTCACCGCGGACGACAGCACCGGCATCGGGTGCGCGTTGCGCGGGAAGCCGTCGAAGAACCGCTTCAGGTCCTCGTGCAGCAGGGTGTGGCGGCGGATGCGATCGGTGAAGTCGTCGAGCTGGGCCTGGGTCGGCAGCTCGCCGTAGATGAGCAGGTAGCTGACCTCGATGAAGGTCGAGCGGCCCGCCAGCTGGTCGATCGGGTAGCCGCGGTAGCGCAGGATGCCCGCTTCACCGTCGATGTAGGTGATGGCCGACTTGGTCGACGCGGTGTTCATGAAACCGGGGTCATAGGTGACGTAACCGGTGCTGGCCAGCAGCTTGCCCAAGTCGAGTCCGTCGTTGCCCTCCGCGGCCGTGGTGACCGAGATCGGGAACTCGCCACCGGGGTACTGCAGTACCGCCTTGGCGTCTTCGGCGACGTTGGTGATGTTCTCAGCGGGCACGGAAGGATCCCTCTCAGGCTAGAACCGTAGGCACCGATGCGGTCGGCACGCGGTGCACTTGCGCTAACGCTAGCTGTTGTTCGGAGCAGACAAGCAATCAGGGTTGTCCTGCGCTGTTCTCACACCGGGGCCGATCGACGGTGAGGTCTGCGGGCATGCGGCGACCTGCGCCGATCCCCTGTTCGCCGCCGTCGCGAGCCGCTGTCGGCCGCCGCGGGAAGACATGCCGGGCGCGGACCGGCAATCAACACGTATTCCCTTCTCGCACAGTTCATTTCACCAATGATTCGGAGTGCGCGCGGGTCACCTGGTAGCGCACGAAGGCGGGGAAGGCGAGCGCGGCCAGCGCCACCCCGATCACCACCAGGACACCGCCACCCGCGGCAGCTACAGCGGTACCCAGGCTCGCCGCGGCGAAACCGTGGGCAACATCACCGATCCGCGGCCCACCTGCGACAACCACGATGAACACGCCCTGCAGCCTGCCGCGCATCTCGTCGGTGGAGACGTTGAGCAACATCGCCGTGCGCAGCGCCGCCGAGATCATGTCGACCGCGCCGCCCAGCGCGAGGAAGGCCACCGCGATCCACAGCCACACCCCAAGCCCGAACACGTGCCCGGCCAGGCCGACCGCGACGCCGAACCCCACCATCGCCACGCCCCACACCGCGATGCACACGATCACCGCCAGGCCCTGCCTGCGGATGCGCGGCACCCAGCCGGAGAAGACACCGCCGAGCACCGCGCCCGCCGAGATCGCCGCGAACAGCAGGCCGAGCGCCACACCGCCCTCGGCCGGATCGTGGAAGGTCTCGTGCGCGATCTGCGGGAACAGCGCGCGCGGCATGCCGAACACCATCGCGATGATGTCGACGACGAAGGAGGCGAGCAGGATCCGCTGCCCGGTGAGATAGCGGAAACCGTCGACGACGGCGCGCAGCCCGGCCCGGCGCTGGTCGCCGGTCGGCGGGAACGCGGGCAGCTTCCACACCGCCCACACCGTCGCCAGCAGGGCGATCGCGTCGATCAGATACAGCGTCGGCAGGCCGAGCACCGGGATGAGCAGACCCGCCAGCACCGGACCGGCGATCATGCCGACGTTCTGCACGGTCATGCTCAGCGAGCTGGCCGCGGCGATCTGCTCCGGCGGCAGCAGCCGCGCGATGGCCGCGCTGCGGGTGGGCTGGTTGACCGCGAAGAACGCCTGCTGGGCGGCGAACAGGCCGAGCACCAGCCACACGTTGGTCATCCCGAGCGCGGCCTGCACCCAGAACGCCACCGCGGTCGCGCCGGTGCCCGCCGTGGTGATGATCAGCAGCGTGCGCCGGTCCATGACATCGGCCAGCGCGCCGCCCCACAGCCCGAACACGACCAGCGGGACCAGGCCGAACAGGCCGGCCAGGCCGACATAGCCGGAGCTGCCGGTGATCTGGAAGATCTGCTGCGGAACCGCGACGACCGAGAGCTGCGCACCGATGACGGTGACGATGTTGGTGGTCCAGAGCCTGCGATAGTCGGGATTACGCAGGGGTTCGGTATCGGCGAGCAACTTCACTCGCCGCAGATTAGCCATCGCCATGCGATCGGAGAACGGTTGCGCGCGGTGACTTACCCCACCACTCGTTAGGGCTGCAAACGTTCCACGGTTGTGCCTGCGCCGTCGATCCGCACGACGATCCGGTTGTGCAGCCTGCCCCGCCTGCCCTGCCAGAACTCCACCTCGTCGGGCCGCAGGAGGTACCCGCCCCAGAACGGCGGCACCGGGATGTCGTCGACGTCGGCGAAGCGGGCGGTGGTCTCGGCCAGCGCCCGGTCCAGCTCGGCGCGCGAAGACACGGGCCGCGACTGCTGCGAGGCCCAGGCCCCGAGCCGCGCGTCGCGTGGCCGCGCCTGCCAGTAGGCCGCGGTCACCTCGGCCGACACCCGCTCGGTCACCCCGCGCACGTGGACCTGCCTGGCGAGCGCGGGCCAGACGAAGGAGGCCGCGGCGTACGGATCGGCGGCGAGCTGGTTGCCCTTGGCCGAGTCGTAGTTCGTATAGAAGGTGACGCCGTCGGGTGAGAGGCCCTTGCACAGGACGGTGCGCGCGACCGGGCGCGGAGCCGGGCCCGTCAGCGCGACCGTGGCCAGCACCATCGCATTGGGTTCGGCGACGCCGAGACCGCGCGCCTGCTCGATCCAGCGGCGCAGCAACGGTTCCCAGCCACCCGCCACCCAGGACTCGTCGAGATCGGCTTCCTCCGGCACCGGCAGGTGGACTCCGTAGTCGACGCGCATGGCGGCGAGGTCGGCCGCGGTCGCGGGTTCCTGGTCACGCATGAGCACAGACGGTACGCCGCAGGGGCGACGCTACTACCCGGTATCCCCAGGGCTATGGTTCAGAAAGATCGGCATGCCCCTGCAAGGAGAGTCACCATGACTACCAGCTCGGTACCACAGGATTTCGTCAGCGGATTGGAAGGCGTGGTGGCCTTCACCACCGACATCGCCGAGCCGGACAAGGACGGTGGGGCGCTCCGATATCGCGGCGTCGACATCGAGGATCTGGTCGCCAACCGGGTCACCTTCGGTGACGTGTGGGCCCTGCTCGTCGACGGCCAGTTCGGCCACGGCCTGCCGCCCGCCGAGCCCTTCCCGCTGCCGGTGCACACCGGTGACGTGCGCGTCGACGTGCAGGCGGGCTTGGCCATGCTCGCCCCGATCTGGGGCTACGAGCCGCTGCTCGACATCGACGACGAGACCGCCCGCGAGAACCTGGCCCGTGCCTCGGTGATGGCGCTGTCCTACGTCGCGCAGTCCGCGCGCGGCATCTATCAGCCCGCCGTCCCGCAGCGCAAGATCGACGAGTGCACCACCGTCACCGAGCGGTTCATGACCCGCTGGAAGGGTGACCCCGACCCGCGCCATACCGAGGCGATCGACGCCTACTGGGTCTCGGCGGCCGAGCACGGCATGAACGCCTCCACCTTCACCGCCCGCGTCATCGCCTCCACCGGCGCCGATGTGGCGGCCTCGCTGTCCGGCGCGATCGGCGCCATGTCCGGCCCGCTGCACGGTGGCGCCCCCGCCCGCGTGCTCCCGATGATCGAGGCCGTCGAGCAGAGCGGCGACGCCCGCGCGCTGGTCAAGGGCATCCTGGACCGCAAGGAGAAGCTGATGGGCTTCGGGCACCGGGTCTACCGGGCCGAAGACCCGCGCGCCCGCGTGCTGCGCGCCACCGCCAAGCGCCTCGACGCGCCCCGCTACGAGGTGGCGGCCGCGCTGGAGCAGGCCGCGCTCGCCGAGCTGCGTGAGCGTCGTCCGGACCGGGCGATCGAGACCAATGTCGAGTTCTGGGCCGCGGTGATCCTGGACTTCGCCGAGGTGCCCGCGCACATGATGCCCGCGATGTTCACCTGTGGCCGGACCGCGGGCTGGTGCGCGCACATCCTGGAGCAGAAGCAGCTGGGCAAGCTGGTGCGCCCGGCCGCCATCTACACCGGTCCCGGGCCGCGTACGCCGGAGGAAGTCGCCGGCTGGTCCACCATCGCCCGCGACTGATCCACCCCCGCATCGCCCGACCGGGCGTCGACGGCTACCCCGCCGCCGACGCCCGGTCGTTTGCTGTTCGGTGACTGCTCCTTGCTCAGAACTTCCAATTCATCACTTGACGCGGCGTCACCGTACTCAGGAACCGGACATGATCAACCGCGTTCACAATCTCCCTTCCACCGGGCATGAACGAGCCACCCAAGCCGACCGCAGGAACATATCCATACATTGTCGCCACATCCAGCCCGCCCAACTTTTTACGCACGGCGGAACAGTGGTTTATCGTTGTCGCCGTCCTCGTCCAACATGTCTACATCAGATCGGAGAGCGAACCATCGCCGCGTAGCGGTCGACGACCGATCCTCGGCCGGGACTATCGCATACGGCTCCCCCAGCCGAGATGCAACCCGCGCTAGCCCCAACTCGCTCACGGGTTCAACATCCATTGGATATTCATCAATTCACAGCCCCTCATCGAGACCGCGTAAGAACTTCATTCTTGCATTCTCAATCCTCTCCGGGGTCATGAAAATCCGCGGAAGCTCAAGGTCGAACGGCGGCTTCCACCACACTGGAACAAAGCCGTCCGGTAGCGCTTCATAGATGAAACACGAGGAGCACCACTCCCACAACCTACCAATTCCCGCGTACTCGACCCCGCGAATCGACCGCGGACTGGCGGCGTCCAGGACGTACCATTGATTTAGCGCGTGCGCCGCGCACGACGGGCATGCGCCCGATACCTGCATTCCCTTCGTAGCAGCGTTGAACACGCGACGCCATTCCCGTTCGATTGAATTCGGCACACCGTGCCATTCACGAATCATCGCTTACCCTCGAGCCACTCCTGCAGCGCATTGCCCGAGCCATAGGGCGTTCCATCGGCTACCGAGAACATGTCGCCATGAACTTCCCCATCGAACGTTCCGTGCCGGAGATAGTAACGCGCATGACTGAGCTCATGCGCAATTGTATTTGCTGCAGTGAAATCATCGACCAGTGCATCCGGCCCAATTCTAATCAAGGTGCCACCATCTCCGCTTCTTGTTACGCCCAACAGGCCAGTTCTCAACTCGTCATCGAACATTATCCGAATTTCCTGCCCACTTCCACGGAGTTTGATACCATACTTCCTCGCAATATCATATAAGTAGACCTCCTTGTCCAGCGAATTATCAAGGGTGCGCTCAACTGGCGGCTGCGTCCGCCCCAAAGCTGCTCGTTCCTCGATTACGGGGGTATTGGCCCGGTTGACGACGGGTTGACGCATGGACCCGTTCGAACTCGGAATCAACCCACCTCGTGGCGCCGAAGTCAGCTCCGAAGGTTCGGGCAGCTGCAACGATGCATGTGCGTGACTTCGCGCGCCTGCCGGGAAAAACCCGACCGACCATTCAAGTTCGTCAAGTTGCTCGAATGATCGAATGCGGTCGGGCAGCCGGGTGGCGGCCGCCTCAAGATTCTCGAGCCGGCCTCGGTCGAAATATGGGGAATAGGAGGGAACTGTCGACCCCGGTCGGGGTTCGCCCACAGGCGATGGTTCTTCACCAGTGCGATCCGGCAGCCGGGTAGACCGTGCTTCGACCGGCATCGGCGCGGTCGACGGTTCGGCTGGTATCGCTCCGCTCGTCCGCGGCGCCGCGACAGCTGGATCCGGGTCATCGAGTCGAGATGCCGGGGCAGGCCCTGTTGTTCTGGGCGGCTCACTCGTGTGGACGGCTCGCTGCCGGTAGCTGTCTACAGCGTCGGCGAGTTGGCGTTGCTGCGTGGTTTTGCCGATGCGGGCCGCGTCGACTGCGTTGTCGGCCGCGGCGAGGGCTTCCCAGGTTTTGGGGGCGATTCTGCGGAGGCCCGCTTTTGCCGCTGCCCCGGTCAGCGTGCCCAACCCGGGAATGATCGATGCGGTGTTGATGCCGAGTTCGGCGGCTGCCCATGCGATTTCCGCGCCGCTATAGTCGCCGCGGTCGTGGGCGGCGTCCCACAAGATGAGGGCCGGTCCCACGGTAGCGGCGACCAGGAAGTCGTTGACTCCCTGCTTCAGGTCGCCGGCGGTGAGTTCGGTGCGGCTTGCCTCGAGCACCTGCCTGCGGAGCTCGGCAGCGCTGTACATCGACGGACGGGTGTTGCGGGGCGGGCTGAAGGGATCCTCGGCGACAGCAATCTTTTGCTGGTCGGTGACCCAGGTGGCGACAGTGGGATCGAGCCACGGGATCCCGGCTCGATTGAGCCGCTGGATCGCAGCGAACCGTTCTTCGATCTCCGCCTGGTTGCGGGGGACATGGTTGGCCCAGACCAGATCGTTGAACTGTTCGCCCGGTGTGTACATGGCCGCGGTCAGCCGTGCTCGGGCTACGTCGTAGGCGGTCGGACCGTTCGGTCCCACCCATACGAGTTGCCCCGCTTCGAAAGCCTTCAGGTCGGCCTCGAGTTGCTCGCGGGAGTAGCTCGAGCCTGTCTGGAAGATTGTTTGCGGGTTGGTGACCGACGGTGGCAGGACCCCGGGCTGGGCGAGCGGGACCGGCACCGTGCACTCCACGGTGGCAGCGACCACTGGTTCTTCGGTGATCTCGGTCGTCGTGACCGGCGCCAGCCCGGGCGTTGTCACGGTTGTTTCCGTGACGCGGATACCGTTTGCGGCAGTGGATGTCTGCTGTATCGAGCTGCCTTCCGGCAGTGCTGTTGCCACCACGACGGGAAGCTCTGAATCCGGGGCGACGGCCGGGTAGTTCGGTACCGTCACCGGGTCTGTCCCACCCGGGAGGACGCCGAGCTGCTGCAGGACCATCGGTGCGCCGGTCGTGGGTTCGCTGGTTGCCGGGGGCGGAGCGTCGGGGGTGGAGGCCGGTGTCGATGGCACAGTCGCCGGAGGCGGTGGCATGTCGGCGCCTTTGGGGACGGCGACCTTCGGCGTCGCGGCCTTGTTCGCGCCCTTCTCTCCGCCGGTGGGGGTATCGAGCGGTGCGTCGATGGGATCGGCCTGCACGGGTGATTGCCGGGCATCGTCGAAGAGCCTGCGGCTGTTGTAGATCCGGTTCATTTGCCTGGCGGCGTCAGCTGGAGATGACACCGAGATGTTGAATACGCGCGGCTCCCGATCGCTGGGTGTGGGGCTGTCCGCTGTTGCCGGTGTCAGCGAGTCGCGCCACTCGATGCCCCGGGTTGCCCAGTCCGGTGTCGTCACCGCGCGGCCTGTGCGGTGAGACGGCATCGGTAGTGCTGCGCAGCGGTGGCGTGGTGGTCGAGATGGGGGCTGAGGTGGTCCGTTTCGGACACGGGATCCTCCTGGATGCAGGCACGAAAAAGCCCCGGCCGATCGGCCGGGGCTCTACCTGTGCTGTGAACGTTGCGATTGCCAGGGGCAGGGGATCGAAGCAGACACTGCGAGTTCGCGATCGGCGATGGATCCCATTCCTGGGGACGGTGCAGGACTGCGTCCCTCGACGGCACCGGGGCGACAGCCGCTCGAGTGGAGGTCACTGCAAGGACCGAACCGCGCATGCCAAGAGCTACACGTCTGCGCCAGAGGCAGGCGAGTCCCTACCATCGTCGAGAAATGATGGGAGGCTTGAGAATTGGGCACAGCGCGGCCCGACCGGTCAATTGAAGATCAAGTTGCGGCGTTGGTCAATGGTCGAGCATGTTTGTCCTGCTCAGGCCATGCGCCACGACCGGATCAGCGGCCTGGAAGCGCCGAATAATGCGGCGGCGCAAGGTCTCTGCATCAATCCAATTGAATCCTCCCCGCCCCCGCAGGCTGGCGCGCGGATGAAGCTGAGGCAGCAAGCCAAGCCGGTGCGCCCGGTAGCCATCTACACCGGCCCTGGCCCGGGCGTACGCCCGAGAGGTGGCCGGCTGGTCCACCATCGCGCGGGACTGCTCGCCCCGAATATCTGACGGGCAAGCCGGTCGGCACACTGTGCCGACCGACGCCTGGCTCATTTCCGGCAAATGCCCGTGTCGCCTGCTTCCTGCGCGATCGACCTGCGAGAACACGTTCAGCACGCGCCACCCTCGGTTCGGCGATACGATCCGGGCGAATGTGATCGACAAGGGGTGGATTGTGCAGGACAACGGACTGTCGCGGCGTCGCCTTTTCAGCGCTTGCACAGCGTTCGCAGCCAGCGCGATCACCGGATGCGGTGCCGCGCAAGGTGATTCAGCGCAGCCGGCACCGCTCACCGCCCAGCCGATCTCCACCGCGATCACCCCGCCCGCGATCGCGCCTCCCGCTGTATCCCCTGCCGTGGTCGCTGCCAGGCACGCTGGCGCGCAACCACACGCGTGGGGCGTCGCGCTACCGGGCATCACCAGCGGTTTCCCCGCAGCGGGCAAGCAGTTCGCGCTCACCTTCGACGCGTGCGGCGGAGCGGGCAACAGCCAGCTCGACCAGGCACTGATCGACCTGCTGATCGCCGAGCAGGTCCCGGCGACCCTGTTCCTCAACAAGCGCTGGATCGACGCCGACCCCGCCCGCGTCCAGCACCTCGCCGCGAACCCGCTGTTCGAGATCGCCTCCCACGGCGTCGCCCACAAACCACTCTCGGTCACCGGCCGCGCCGCCTACAACATCGCGGGCACCGTCTCGGCCGAGGAGGCGGTGCACGAAGTGTGGGCCAACCACGAACGGATCACCGAGGTCACCGGCAAACCACCACGCTTCTTCCGCGCGGGCACCGCCCACTACGACGACGTAGCGGTCGCCATCGTCACCGAACTGGGCGAGAAACCCCTGGGCTTTACCATCAACGCCGACTTCGGCGCGACCGCGTCAGCGGCCCAGGTCCAGCGCGCGATGAGCGCGGCCACCCCGGGCGGAATCGCCCTCGCGCACATGCACCGCCCGAAATCCGGCACCGCGGTAGGCATGGCCGCCGCGATCCCCGCACTGCGCGCGGCGGGGTTCAGCTTCGTGCACCTGCCATAGCGGTCCTGCGCCGAGCTCGCGTAGCAATGTCGTAGCTCGCGCGTAGCACCACGGGCTACCATGGATAGATGAGCACACCGGCCGAGCTGCCAGAAATTCCGCAGCGGGAGCTTCGCAACGAGGCGAGCAGGGTGCTGCGTGAGGTCCGCGGCGGCCAGTCCTACACCATCACCGTGGACGGAGCACCGGTCGCCGACCTGATTCCGCATCGGCACCAGCGGCGTCGTGTCGCGGTGCCGCGAGAAGAAGTGCTCGCCGCGTTCGCCGGACTCGCATCATCGCTCGCCGAATCCGACGATGCCATCGACGACTCGCTGTACGACCCCTACGATCGCGCATATCAGCGCGGCGCCTTCGCCCCGAAAGACCGCGGGTGATGCCCGAGCGAACACGTGGCCTGGTCGACACCAACGTCGTCATTCTGGTCGATGAGCTGGACCCGGCGGAGTTGCCGGAGGAGATCGTCGTCAGCTCGATCACCATGGCCGAGTTGGCAGCCGGACCTCACTACACCACCGACGCGGGTGAACGTGCGGTGCGGATCGAGCGCCTGCAGAATGCCGAGGCGCTGTTCGATCCACTTCCGTTCGACACGCGCGCAGCCCGGCGCTATGGCCACGTGATCGCGGCGGTGCTCACCGCGGGACGAAACCCCAAGCCGAGACGAGTCGACCTGCTGATCGCCTCGATCGCGTCGGTACACCGGTTGCCGCTGTACACGGTGAATCCGAAGGACTTCACCGGCTTGGAGGGACTTGTCGAGCTCCGGGCAGTCACTCACCCTGGTGAACGGTAGCCCGGGTTCCGGTGACTCAGGTCAGGGCGGAGAAGTCGATGGCGACGGAGCTGCCCCGGTCGACGGTGAAGAACGCGGCATCGAGGCGAGCGCCGAGTTCGATCTGGCCGACCGCGGCGAGCGGGACCGGCTGGATCAGCCGCACTCGCCATGGTGTCGGCTCGTCCCAGGCGCGCAGTTCGAGGTCGAGGCGCAGCACCGGGTCGTCGCGGCCGGTGTAGTCGGCGGCGATCGGGGCGACGGCGAGCACGGTGGCCTCCGCCCTGCGCCCGTTGGCCAGGATCTTGGCGGCCGCGCTCCGGCCGGACTGCGGGACCTCGGGCACGAACAGCACCACGCGTTCCCGGTCGCCCGGGTCGACCCGGCATCCGACGGTATCGCCGGGCTGCATCCATTCCAGGTCCTGGCTACGCACCCGCTGCCGCACCCGCGCGTCGTAGGCCAGCTCGCCGGGCACCTGCACCCGCACGGAGAACCGGTAACCGCACTCCCCGCGCCGTGACCGCACCGACAGCACCGTCGCGGTGGCGGGTAACCCCCTGATCAGCAACTCCCGCCGCGAACTCTCGGCCAGTAACGACGGCCGCCTCCCGAACACCCAGGCACACCGGTCGAGCAGGGTCCGACCAGGGTCGACCACCACGAGGCTCATAGCAGAAGAGTAATGCGAACTGCCTACTCACAAGGGCAAATTCCCCGCACTCCCAGCCATGCCGGAGGAGGACAACTACGCCGTGCGTTCACTGATCGCGGTTTCGGTCAGGATTCGCACCGATCGCGTCGATAGTGTGCGGTCGGCGCAGTGGAACCAGCCCCACCCCGCGTGTCCCGCCTCACAGCACCCACCCCACCCCGACAACTCCCGCGCCCCCACCACTAAACTCACCCCCATGACCAGTGCGTTCCCGACCATTCCCGCCGACCTCAAGCCCGCCGACGGACGGTTCGGCTGCGGCCCGTCCAAGGTCCGCCCGGAGCAGCTGCAGTCCCTGGTGACTGTCGGCGCCTCGGTGTTCGGTACCTCGCATCGCCAGAAGCCGGTCAAGGACGTGGTCGCGCGCGTGCGCAACGGCCTGCGTGAGCTGTTCTCGCTGCCCGAGGGCTACGAGGTCGTGCTCGGCAACGGTGGCACCACCGCGTTCTGGGATGCCGCCGCGTTCGGCCTGATCCGCGAGCGTTCGCTGCACCTGACCAACGGTGAGTTCTCCTCGAAGTTCGCCTCGGTCGCCAAGGGCAACCCCTTCATCGGTGACCCGATCGTCGTCTCCTCGGAGCCGGGCAGCGCGCCCGAGCCCGTCTCGGACCCCTCGGTCGACCTCATCGGCTGGGCCCACAACGAGACCTCGACCGGTGTGTCCATCCCGGTCTCGCGTCCGGTCGGCTCGGAGAACGCCCTGATCGCCATCGACGCCACCTCCGGCGCAGGCGGCCTGCCGGTGAACATCGCCGACGCCGACGTCTACTACTTCGCCCCGCAGAAGTGCTTCGCCGCCGACGGTGGCCTGTGGATCGCGATCATGAGCCCGGCCGCGCTGGCCCGCGTCGCGGAGATCAAGGCCTCGGGTCGCTGGACCCCGGAGTTCCTGTCGCTGCCGATCGCCATCGACAACTCCACCAAGGACCAGACCTACAACACCCCGGCGCTGGCCACCCTGCTGCTGTTCGCCGACCAGATCGAGTGGATGAACGCCAACGGCGGCCTGGACTGGACCGTCAAGCGCACCCTCGACTCGTCCTCGCGCCTGTACTCGTGGGCCGAGTCGAGCTCCTTCGCCACCCCGTACGTCACCGATCCGGCGCACCGTTCGCAGGTCGTCGGCACCATCGACTTCGACGACGCCGTCGACGCCGCCCAGGTCGCCAAGATCCTGCGCGCCAACGGCATCGTCGACACCGAGCCGTACCGGAAGCTGGGCCGTAACCAGCTGCGCGTCGGCATGTTCCCGGCGATCGACCCGGAAGACGTGTCGCAGCTGACCCGTTCGATCGACTGGGTTGTCGGCCAGCTCTGAGATAAGACCGCAATCAGGGCCGGTGCCCGGTGAAC